>NZ_JBFTZN010000190.1:0-18923 GCF_056406775.1 Allobosea sp. P1_A7 | reverse complement strand
GACCTGGGTCGATACCGAGCACGATGCCGGCTTCCATTTCAAAGACATCCGCAGCTTCATGAGCTGGCGTCGGTCATGATCGATTACAGTCACAACGCTGGGTATTGATCTGATGTTGACAAGTTACGCCACCATCACCCGGCTGGCCCGCAGCGATAATGCGCCGACAGCGACCGCTCTATCTGAGCCCGCGGCCGCGCCGGCAAGCGGCGAAACCAGTGCGAAGGGCAGCAGTGACCTCGCTCACCGGCTCTCATCCGGGAGCGTTTGGGCTCTGGTCGTCTATGTCGGCGGCGCAGGACTTACGAGCGTTGCGCAGTTCGAGATCGCCCGGCTGGTCGGCCTTTCCAGCTATGGCACATATTCCTACGCCTTTGCCTGGGTCAGCCTCCYGGCCTACAGCGCGACCCTCGGCTTCAATGTTGCCCTGCTTCGGTTCGTGCCGGCCTATGGTGCGAAGGGGGAGTGGTCTCTGGCGCGTGGTGTGATTCAGTTTGCCGTGGGCTGGACCCTCGTGGCAGCCATCGTTCTCGCCGGAATCGGCGCCGGAATCGTGGCCGTTTCCTCCGCTCGCCCGCACTCGGAGCTTAGCATCAGCCTGCTGATCGGGATGGCCACAGTCCCGCTGGTCACGATGTATCTGATCGGTGCGACGCTGCTACGCGCTTTCGGCGGAATCGTTTCGGCTCTTTTGCCGGAACGCATCGTCCGTGACGGCCTCTTGCTCGTGCTTGTCGTCCTGGCCGCCACCGCGGCTTCATGGCGGCTGGACGCAGCGCTCGTCATGGCTGCGCTGTTGATCAGCTCGGCGGTCACGGTGGGCGTGGTCTGCGTGATCATGCGCCAGCTCTGGCCTCTTGCTCTGCGAGGCGTCAACTCGACCTACGCTCCGCGCTATTGGTTGACCGCCGTCTTTCCCATCATGATCATGACGGCCGTCGACACCCTGATGAACCGCACGGGGGTGATGCTGCTCGGCTGGACCGGCAACATCCGGGATGCTGGTACGTTTGCGGTCGGTTTCAATGTGGCGATGCTGCTCCTGTTGCCGCGCGTCGCCGTGAGCACCGTATTTGCCCCCACGATCGCAGACCTTCACGCGCGCGGGGACCGGCTGGGCCTGCAGGCGCTGTTCGCGCGCGCCAGCGTGTTGTCCTTCGTCGGGGCCGTCATGCTGGCTGTGCCGCTTCTGGTGGTACTCGAGCCGGGGCTACGATGGTTTGGCAAGGATTTCGTCGCCGCAGTTCATGTTGCTCAGATCCTGATGATCGGTCAGGTCTTTGCCGCGGCGGCCGGCCCGCATCAGAACCTCTTGACCATGACCGGCCATGAGCGCGCCGCCGCGGTCATCATGGTTGCGAGCGCCGCCGCGAACGTCGCAGCCTGCGCCATAGGAATCGCGCTCTACGGAGCAATCGGCGCGGCAGTGGCCACCACGGCGACCATGGTGCTCTGGAATGTCGCGACCGGCATTTGTGTCTATAGGCGTCTCGATCTCATTCCAGGGCTCGCCGTTGCAATGCGCGTGAGGCGAAACAAGCCGGTACACCCGCTGAAGCTGACCCACGAATAGCAGGCGCACCGTGGTGACGCGTGAGAGACAGCGCCAGAAACCTCCGAGCTGGCGCGCGCGATGCACCCCCAATGATCCAGCCGGATCTCCTTCGCAAGCGACACCCGATCGAGTCCGCCCGTATCAATCATCAGAAATCCATGCCGCCCGGCATCGCCTGCGGCGCTTCCTTCTTCGGCAGCTCGGCAATGATCGCCTCGGTCATGATCAGCAACGAGGCGATCGACGCCGCATCCTGAAGGGCGGTCCGCACCACCTTGGCCGGATCGATCACCCCATTCGCCACAAGATCCTGATACTCCCCTGTCGCGGCATTGTAGCCCTGGTTGTAGTCATCCTTCTCGATCAGCTTGCCGACGATGACCGCACCGTCGGCGCCGGCGTTTTCGACGATCTGTCGGGCCGGAGCCTGCAGCGCGCGGCGCACGATCTCGACGCCGGTTCTCTGGTCGGCATTGGCGGGCTTGACGGCGGCAAGGGCCTTCATCGCCCTCAACAGCGCCACGCCGCCCCCCGGCAGGATGCCTTCCTCGACCGCCGCGCGGGTCGCGTGCATGGCATCGTCGACACGATCCTTCTTCTCCTTGACCTCGATCTCGGTCGCGCCGCCGACGCGGATGACCGCAACGCCACCGGCGAGCTTGGCCAGACGCTCCTGGAGCTTCTCACGATCGTAGTCCGAGCTGGTCTCCTCGATCTGCGCCTTGATCTGTGCCACGCGAGCGCCAATCTCCTTCTTCCTGCCGGCACCGTCAACGATTGTGGTGCTTTCCTTCTCGATCATGACTTTCTTGGCGCTGCCGAGCATTTGGAGCGTGACGGTCTCGAGCTTGATGCCGAGATCATCGGAAATGGCGGTTCCGCCAGTGAGGATCGCAATATCCTCCAGCATGGCCTTGCGGCGATCGCCGAAGCCCGGAGCCTTGACGGCCGCAACCTTGAGGCCACCCCGCAGCTTGTTGACCACGAGCGTGGCGAGAGCCTCCCCTTCCACGTCCTCGGCGATGATCAGCAGCGGCCTGCCGGTTTGCACCACCGCCTCGAGCAGCGGCAACATGGCCTGGAGCGAGGAGAGTTTCTTCTCGTGGATCAGGATATAGGCGTCTTCGAGCTCGGCCCGCATCTTCTCCGCATCTGTGATGAAATAAGGTGAAATATAGCCACGATCGAACCGCATGCCCTCGACCACATCGAGCTCGATCTCGAGCGATTTTGCCTCCTCGACCGTGATGACACCCTCGTTGCCGACCTTCTTCATCGCCGCGGCGATCATCGCCCCGATCTTGGTGTCGCCATTGGCCGAGATGGTGCCGATCTGAGCGATCTCGCTATTGGCCGTGACCGTCTTGGCCCTCTTCTTGAAATCTGCCACCGCAGCCTCGACCGCCATGTCGATGCCGCGCTTCAGATCCATTGGGTTCATGCCAGCGGCGACGGCCTTGGCTCCCTCACGGACGATGGCGTGGGCCAATACAGTTGCCGTCGTGGTGCCGTCGCCGGCGGCGTCATGCTGTTTTGAAGCGACCTCGCGCACCATCCTTGCGCCCATGTTCTCGAACTTGTCGGCAAGTTCGATCTCCCTGGCGACGGCGACGCCATCCTTGGTGATGCGGGGCGCACCGAACGACTTCTCGATCACGACGTTGCGCCCCTTGGGACCAAGCGTGACCTTGACGGCGTTGGCCAGGATTTCGACACCGCGCAGCATCCTCTCGCGGGCGTCGGACGAGAACTTCAACTCCTTGGCGGCCATGATCCGGGTCCTCCTCCAGGGGATTTCAACGGTCAGCAGCAGGATATGGTCAGGCGGGTTCCTCTCGATCGGGCTGATTATATCGCTCTCCGCGGGGATCAGCAGCACTTCTCGCTCGAACGCGATGCGGGGCGCATCGTGAGAGCGAGCTCGCGAAGCAGCAACGGGTTACGCCGCCCTGCTAGCGGCCGCCTGCCGTGCAATGATCCATGCGCCGCGGATCAATTCGCAGGGTCGCGCTCGGCGATGGTTCGTGGGCCGGGGTCTGGTTCGAACTTGCGACCGCCCGCCGCCGCCTCGACCCTCTGCTGGGTGGACCTGGATACGAGGCGAGACTTCCCGAGGGCAGTAAAATCGCTGGCACTGTGGTTTTGACTGGCGCGCCCCTCAAAGACCAGAACGTCCGAACGTGTAACGACGATATCGCCGCGGCGCAGGGTCGGGTCGTCCAGATACCAATAGTGATCGGTGGCCGGATCGAGTTTTACGACTGGAGGCGTCGGCCTGGATACGACGGCTTTCCGCTGATGCGAACGACGCGTCGGCCGAACGGTCACATCGAGCGGTTCAGGCCCAGTCGGGTAAACCTGCGGAGGAGGTCTCCCGAACACGGCTCGGGCCAGTTCATCGAAGAACCCGGCAGAGTGAGCGGGTGTCACAAGAACAAAGGTGCTCAGGCCAATGCTGAGCAGCCCGCCAATTCGAGTGCTGTTCATGGGGCAAATCCTCGCGACCCGTCTTGCTGGCTAACGCCGCCGACGGCCGGCGGTTCCAACGCGGTGTGGCCCGAAGTCGTCCAAAGCGCAGGCGGGCCGACGGCCACGGCGGCCCGCAGCGACATGATGGGCGGTACCCGGGGGCCCAAGCTTCACGCGGCCGGCCGGATTCTCCTACACCCCTGATGACCGGGAAAAGTGGATTTGCGCGGATAGGATGTAGAACGACGAATGCCCCCATTGCCGTCGTCAATGGCCATTGACCTCAGCTCCGGGATTGCGAGCATCACAAAGCAGGATTTCTTGCTGCGACGCAGCTTGACAGGCGCATTGCTGACGTCGGAGCTTGCCTCCGCACGAAACGGGAAGGCTCTGATTATGCGTCTGTTCGCCGCGTCGCTTGCTACCGAGACGAATACGTTTTCGCCTATCCCGACATCCCGCGCGAATTTCGAGGCATCGGCCTATTTTCCCGCAGGTCAGCATCCCGACCGGGCGACGCATTGCACCGCGCCACTTTACGTGGCGCGCCAGCGGGCAGAGCGAGACGGTTTCACGCTGATCGAAGGTTCCTGCTTCTGGGCCGAGCCCTCGGGAACCTGTGCCCAGGCCGATTACGAGGAGATGCGGGACGAGATCCTCGGCCAACTCAACGCCGCAATGCCGGTCGACGGCGTCCTGCTCGGACTGCATGGGGCCATGGTCGCGCATGGCTATGACGATTGCGAGGGCGACATTCTGGAACATGTTCGCGCCATCGTCGGGCCGAAGGTGCCGATCGGTGTCGAGCTCGATCCGCATTGCCACCTGACCGAAAAGCGCGTGCGGCTGGCGGACGCCATCATCCTCTACAAGGAATACCCGCATATCGACTTCGTCGAGCGGGCCGAGGAATTGGTCGACATCATCCTTGCGACGATCCGTGGCACGATCAAGCCGGTGATGTCGCTCTATGACTGCCGGATGATCGAGCTGGTGCCGACCACGCGTGAGCCCGGGCGCTCCTTCGTCGACCGGATGAGCGCACTCGAGGGCAAGGACGCCGTGCTTTCGGTCTCGCTCGCTCACGGTTTCCAGCAAGGCGACGTGCCGGAGATCGGCACGCGGGTCCTGGTCGTCACCGACAATGCCAAGGCCGCCGGAGATGCGCTCGCCGCGCGGCTCGGCGAGGAGTTCCGCTCCCTGAAGGGGCAATTCGCTCCGCCGGTGGTCCCGCTCGACGAAGCGCTTGACCGGGCTCTCGGCAGTTCTGCCAACGGCCCGAGCGTGATTGCAGATTCGACCGACAATGCCGGAGGGGGGGCGGCGTCCGACAATACCAACATCATCCACCGCCTGCGCGAACGGGGTATTCGCGATGCGGCGATCGGTCCGGTCTGGGACCCTGTCGCCGTCGAATTCTGCCTGACCGCCGGTGTCGGCGCCACCATCCCGCTGCGCTTCGGCGGCAAGGCCGCCTCGACCTCGGGCAAGCCGGTCGACGGCGATGTCACCGTGCTCGGAGCCATCCGCAACGGCACCCAGAGCTTCGGCACAGCCAAGGTCCCGATCGGCAATGCCGTCGGCATCCGCATCGACGGCATCGACGTCGCGCTCTTATCGCATCGCACGCAGGCGCTGGGGCTCGAGATTTTTACCAGCGTCGGCATCGACCCGACGCAGAAGCGCATCGTCAGCGTCAAATCGACCAACCATTTCCATGCCGCCTATGGGCCGATCGCCAGTGCGGTGATCTACACCGACGGCGGCGGCCCCTCGCATCTCGACGTGCGCAAATACCCCTATCGCAAGATCGCCCGGCCGCTCTGGCCTCACGACCCGCTGCCGCCCGGCCGCATCGTCGTCTGAGCCTGGCCGCGTGGAAGGAGACTTGACCGTGATTTGATCACCGAGGGTGGCCAGACGAAGCGAATGCTCGCGGTCATTCAGCATCTCTTGGAGGGAGAGAGACATGACGACCACACGCCGCAGATTCGTCCAGGGCAGTCTCGCCGCTGGAGCACTGACCGCCGCGCCTGCCCGCCTGAGGGCCCAGACCACCCCACCCGTCTCACGCACCGTCCGCGCCGTGCTGCATGGCGATCTTCGCGTCTTCGACCCGGTCTGGACGACCGCGAACATGACCTCCTACCATGCTGCCATGGTCTACGACACGCTGTTCGGGGTCGACGACAAATTCGACGCCAAGCCGCAGATGGTCTCGAAATGGAGCCTTTCGGACGATCGCAAGACCTATAATTTCGAACTCCGTGACGGCTTGCGCTTCACCGACGGCACGCCGGTGACGGCGCGCGACTGCGTCGCCTCGATCCGGCGCTGGGGCGCGCGCGACGGCGGCGGCCAGCACATGATGGCTCGCCTCGCCGATACGCCGATCAAGGACGACAAGACCTTCCAGATCGTGATGAAGGAACCCTACAGCCTGGCTGTCGATTGGCTCGCCAAGGCGGCGACCAATGCCTGCTACATCATGCGCGAGAAGGAAGCGCAGACCGACCCGATGCAGCAGATCCAGACGATCATCGGCTCAGGCCCGTTCGTCATGAACCAAGACGCCGTCGTCCAGGGCCAGCGCTACGTCTACGACAAGAACCCGAACTATGTGCCGCGTTCGGAGCCGGCCGTCTTCACCTCCGGCGGCAAGGTCGTGAATGTCGACCGCGTCGTCTACGAGAACATCGCGGACGAGGCGACGGCGATCGCTGCCATCCGCGCCGGCGAGATCGACATGATCGAGTACCCGAATGTCGATCTGCTGTCCTCGCTGGAGGGCGAGAAAGAGATCAAGCTCGAGGTCCTGAACAAACAGGGCCAACTCGGCTGGGCTCGCGTCAACTGGCTCCACCCGCCGTTCAACAACGTCAAGGCCCGCCAGGCGATGCTCCACCTGATTCACACGACCGAGGTGATGAAGGCGACCTTCGGCGACGAGAAATACTTCAAGGGCTGCTCTTCGCTGTTCGGCATGGGCACGCCGATGGAGAATGACGCCAATATCGACTGGTTCAAGGGCGGCCAGAACATCGAGAAGGCCAAGCAGCTCGTCAAGGAATCCGGCTATGACGGCCGCCCCGTCGTCGTGCTGCACGCTACCAACATCGCCTATATGAACAATGCCGCGAACCTGATCGCGCAGTGGATGCGCCAGGCTGGCTTCAACGTGTCGCTGCAGGCCTCGGACTGGGGTGCGGTCATCACGCGGCGTGCCGTCAAGAGCCCCCCGGACCAGGGCGGCTGGAACGTCTTCTTCACCTCGGGTTCGGTCAATGCCTTCGGCAATCCCGTGGCGCTCAGCGGCCATGCCGCCAATGGCGAGAAGGGCTGGTTCGGTTGGCCGACCGACGAGAAGCACGAAGCCTTCCGCGACAAATGGGCGGCCGCCTCGAATGATGCCGAACGCCGGCAGATCGCGCGCGACATGCAGCAGAACGCCTGGGATTTCGTGCCGCACATGTATTGCCCCGGCCGGCGTCGGACCATTCCGGCGGGCTGGTGGACGGCGCAGCCGGCGCGCGGCGCGACCGGCCTGCCGCTTCCAGCCTGCTTAGGCTGAAGGAGGACGATCGACCCCATGCTCAGTTACATCGCCCAACGGCTGGCCCAAACCCTGCTGGTGATGACGCTCGTCGGTATCTTCGTCTTCCTGCTGCTGCATTTCTCGGCCGGCGATCCAGCCGCGATCATCGCCGGCGATTACGCGACGCCCCAGCAGATCGTCGCCATCCGTCAGCGGCTCGGGCTCGACGATCCGCTGCTGGTACAATTCTGGCGTTGGGCCGCACGCGTGCTGAGCGGAGATCTCGGGGTTTCGATCTTTTCGAACACGCCAGTCAGCAGGCTGATCCTCCAACGACTGGAGCCGACGCTTTCGCTCGCGCTRCTGACCATGCTCTTCGCCGTCAGCATCGCGGTCAGCCTCGGTGTGATCGCGGCCTGGAGGGTCGGAAGCCTGGTTGACCGTGCCCTGATGGGCTTCTCCGTGCTCGGCTTCTCAATGCCGGCCTTCGTCGTGGGCTACGGCCTGATCTACATCTTCGCTATCGAGCTGCGCTGGCTTCCGGTCCAGGGCTACAAGCCGCTCGCCGAAGGCGTGGGGCCGTGGCTGCTCCACCTCATCCTGCCGACCGTCACGCTCGGCCTCGCCTATATCGCGCTGATCGCGCGCATGACGCGCGCTTCGATGCTGGAGGTGCTCGAGGAAGACTATATCCGGACGGCAAAGGCCAAAGGTGTCACGACGAAGACGATGCTGATGAAGCATGCGCTCAAGAACGCCGGCGTACCGATCATCACGGTGATCGGCATAGGCGTCGCGCTTCTCATCGGCGGCGTCGTCATCACGGAGACGGTGTTCAACATACCCGGCATCGGACGGCTCGTTGTCGATGCCATCTCGAAGCGCGACTATCCGATCATCCAGGGCGTGATCCTGCTGTTCTCCGGCATCTACGTCCTGGTCAATCTGCTCGTCGACCTCTCCTATTCGCTGATCGATCCCCGGATCCGGTACTGAGAGAGCGAAGCGATGAGCGTGATCACGGCCCATACCGCCCCTTCCACCCTCAGCCCTGCGCCGCGCAGTCTCGGCGCCCGGTTCAGGCGCTTCGCCCGGCGCAACCCGACGATGCTGCTGGGCGGCGCCATCCTGATCTTCTTCGTCGCGATCGCGATCTTCGCGCCACTGCTCGCCGGCGACCCGATGCTGAAGGCGCCAACACGCCGGCTGCTGCCGCCATCCGCGCAGTTCTGGTTCGGCACCGACCATCTCGGCCAGGATGTCTTCGCCCGCACCGTCTACGGAGCACGCGTCTCACTGATCGTCGGTCTCACCGTCGCGACGATCTCGATCAGCGCCGGGCTRCTGATCGGGCTGATGGCCGGCTACTACCGCTGGATCGAGACCCCGGTCATGCGCCTGATGGACGGGCTGATGGCGATTCCAGCGATCCTGCTTGCGATCGCACTGGTCGCCCTCAACCAGGGCAGCATCGGAATCGTCATTGCCGCCATCGCCATTCCGGAACTGCCTCGCGTGGTCAGGCTCGTGCGCTCGATCGTGCTCAGTGTCCGCGAGCTGCCTTTCGTTGAGGCGGTGATCGCCTGCGGGGCGCGGACGCCGCGGATTCTGGTGCTTCACATCATGCCGAGCACCATCGCGCCCCTGATCGTGCAGGCGACCTATATCTGCGCATCGGCAATCCTGGTGGAAGCGTCGCTGTCATTCCTCGGCGCCGGCGTGCCGCCGGAAACGCCGAGCTGGGGCAACATGATCGCCTCCAGCAGGCTCTACCTGGCGCGCGCGCCCTGGACGATCTTTTGTCCGGCGATCGCGCTGGCGCTGGTGGTGCTCGCAGTCAACCTGCTCGGCGACGGGCTGCGCGACAAGCTTGATCCGCGAATTTCGAGGAGGATGTGACAGCCAGGCGCATGGCTGTCCCGCCCTGGCGCGGCTGCCTTTTTCCAACCCGCCGCTATGGTGGGCCGCAGCGCCACTGCGCCGGTCTCGGTGAGGAACAATCGACATGAACAAGCCCTGGTCATTGGCTGAGCGGAGCCGGGCTCCGCTTTCGATCCTGCCGACCCCCTTCGAGGAACTGCCCCGGCTGTCGCGGGAACTCGGGCGCCATGGCCCCGCTCCCTCGATCTGGATCAAGCGGGACGACTGCACGGGCCTTGCCGGCGGCGGCAACAAGGCGCGCAAGCTCGAATATCTCGTCGGCGAAGCGCTGCAGCAGGGGGCCGATACGCTGGTCACGCTCGGGGCCATCCAGTCCAATCATGCGCGGCAGACGGCTGCGGCCGCCGGCAGGAACGGCCTCGGCTGCGTTCTGCTCCTGACCGACAAGATCAGCGGACGCAGCGCGAGCTACCGGGCCAACGGCAATATCCTGCTCGACCGATTGCTCGGCGCCGATATTCGCATCCTAACCGCCGAGCAGGACGCCATGGAGGCGCTCGAACAGAACCTGGCTGCGCTGCGTGCGCAGGGCCGACGGCCCTATTTCATCCCGATCGGCGGCTCCAATGCACTGGGCGGCCTCGCCTATCATGATGCGCTGGTCGAACTCGCCGGGCAGGCCAAGGCCGCAGGCCGACAGATCGACCATATCGTGCTGGCGACCGGCAGCGGTGGCACTCATGCCGGCATCGTTGCAGGTGTGCAGACGTTGGGCCTCGCTTGCGCCGTCCACGGCATCAGCGTCTCGCGGCAGGCCGAAGAGGCCCGCGGTATCGTCGCCGGCCTTGCGCGCGACACGCTCGCGCTTGCTGGGAGCCAGAGCGTCGCCGATGTCTCGATCACGATCGACGCAACGCAGATCGGGCCCGGCTACGGCCAGCCGACGACGGCGATGCTCGAAGCCGTGACCAGTGTCGCGCGCCTCGAGGGCATCCTTCTGGATCCCGTCTATACCGGCAAGGCTATGGCCGGGCTGTTTTCGCTGGTGCGGCGTGGCGCGTTCAGGCCCGACGAGACAGTGGTGTTCTGGCACACCGGCGGCCATCAGGGACTGTTCGCCTACGAAGAGCTGTTTCAGGGATAACCGACGACACGCGCGAGGAGGCGTGCCCCGTCACGCCTCCCGGGGTTTCGCCACCGTGGGAGCGCTGGCCGGCACAGTCTGCTGAGCGCGCTGGCTCAGCCAGACGCTGCCGAGGACGATCGCCATGCCGGCGATCTGGGCAGGGCTGAGCGATTGGCCGAGCACCGACCAGCCGAGCATGACAGCCGTCACCGGGCTGAGAAAGCCGAGCGGCGAGACCGTCGAGGGACCCAGCCGGGCAATGCCGCGAAACCAGAGGATATAGGTCAGGGCAGCGCCGATCAGCCCGAGATAGGCAAGGCCGAGGATGTTCGTGCCGGTCAGCGTCGGCGGTGCGGGTTCGAGCCAGAGGACCACCGGCAGCAGCAGGGCTCCTCCCGCGGTCAGCTGCCAGGCGGTGAAGGTCAGTGGCGAGACCGGCGGCTGCCAGCGCCGGCTCAGGACCGTGCCCGCCGCCATCGACAGCGCACTGGCGAGACCAGCGGCGATGCCGAGCGGATCGAGCGCAGCCTGCGGCGTCAGAATCAGCAGCGCGACACCTGCCATGCCGGCGATGGCTGCGACGATGGCGAGCGGGCGGATGGCGAAACCGAGCAGCAGACGCGCGAGGAGCAGGACGACGAGCGGCTGGATCGCCCCTACGGTCGCCGCGACACCGCCCGGCAGCCGATAGGCTGCGATAAACAGCATCCACCAGAACAGCGAGAAATTGAGCGCGCCGAGGAGGAGAACCCGTCCCCACCAGATTCCCTGCGGCAATTGCCGGACGGCGAGCAGCAGCAGGAGGCCAGCCGGGAGCGCACGCAGCATCGACACGGTCAGTGGGTAGCCCTGCGGCAGGAACTCCGTCGTCACCAGATAGGTGCTGCCCCAGATAGCTGGGGCGATCGCGGTCAGCAGCAAGTCGGCATTGCGGGCCATGATGGCGGTCTCGCTCATTATCTTGACGTCAAGATAATGACAAATATCTTGACGTCAAGATATTTGGCCGCGACGATGGCGGCATGGACCATGTCGACGGAATTCTCGCGCAGTGGAACCGGGAAAGACCGGACCTCGATGTCACGCCGATGGGGTTGTTCGGCCGCATGAAGCGGCTCTCGCAGCATCTCGGCCGTGAGATGGAGAAGACCTTCGCCGAGCATGGCCTCAACAGCGCAAGTTTCGACGTGCTGGCGACACTGCGGCGCTCCGGCCCTCCCTATAGCCTGTCGCCGGGAGATCTGCTGGCGACGATGATGATCACCTCGGGCACGCTGACGAACCGCATCGACCAGCTCGAGAAGACGGGCCTCGTCGAGCGCACCCATAACCCCGAAGATCGCCGCAGTTTCATCATTTCACTGACCGAGCGTGGATTTGCGACAATCGAGGCTGCTGTCACGGCACATGTCGCAACCCAGGCGCAGCTGAGTTCCATACTCTCCGCGGATGAGAACGCGGCCCTCAACGCACTGCTGGGCAAGTACCTGGCGGGTTTCGAAGGCAGCCGGTGAGGCCTTGGGTCGGGAAGCCGCCTCCGCAGTAAACCCATCGGCTTGTGGGCGAGGAATGAGCACAGCGCGCCCCCCGCAGGCAAGAATGGCGCTTGCCGCTCCACGCAAGTTGATAATTCTCTGGCCATACGAAGCCGGCATCAGGTCTGGTTCAGCCGGCGCTCAGGGGATAGCGGAATGTTTCTCACCAACTCCGACATGGTCGAGCTTGTCGCCTGGCGGCAGCAGTTGCACCGCTCTCCCGAGATATCGGGCGAGGAACAGGAGACGGCGAAGGCAGTGGTTGCCTTCCTTGCCCCGAGCGAGCCGGACCGTATCGTGATCGGGCTCGGCGGCCACGGCGTCGCGGCGATTTATGAAGGGCGCGAGCCGGGGCCGACAGTGATGGTTCGCTGCGAACTGGACGCCCTGCCGATCGAGGAAATCTCCGAGAACCCCCATCGCTCCCAGGTGCCAGGCAAATCCCATGCCTGCGGCCATGACGGGCACATGACCATGGTCGCCGCGCTCGCGCGCGGGCTCGGCCGCCAACGGCCGCAGCGCGGCCGCGCGGTGCTTCTGTTCCAGCCGGCAGAGGAGAACGGCGCAGGTGCCGCCGCCGTCATCGCCGACCCGAAATTCGCAGAAATCGCGCCGGATTACGCCTTCTCGCTGCACAATAAACCCGGCCTGCCATTGGGCTACATCACGCTTTCCGAAGGCCCCGCAAACTGTGCCTCGCGCGGACTGCAGATCGTGCTGACCGGCAAGACCTCGCACGCCTCCATGCCGGAACACGGCATCTCCCCGGTTGCGGCAGTAGCCCGGCTGATGCCGGCATTGACGGCGCTCGGCCCCGGCGGTCCGCTCGATGCGGCCTATGCGCTCGTCACCGTGACCCATGCCGCGATCGGCGAAGCTGCCTTTGGGATCGCACCCGGCCGGGCCGAAATCTGGGCGACGCTGCGCACGCTGAACGATGCGCAAATGGGCGCGCTTTGCACACGGGCCGAAGCGCTGGTGCGCGAAGCGGCTGAAGCATCGGGTCTTGGCATCGAGCTGAGCTATCACGACGTCTTCCATCACTGCGAAAACGATGCCGAGGCGGTGGCGCTCCTGCGCAAGGCCTTCGATGACGAGAAGCTGCGGCACGGTGAGGGCTCGCCCTCGCGCGGCTCCGAGGATTTCGGCCTGTTCGGCCGCCAGGCGAAATCGGCGATGTTCATCCTAGGCTCGGGCGAAAACTCGCCGCAGCTGCACAACCCGGATTTCGATTTTCCCGATGCCCTGATCGAGCCCGGTTCGCGCGCCTTCATGCGCACGCTGCGCAATTTGCTCGGCTAGATCCTCGGACCGGATATCGTATCCGACCCGAGGATCCAGCCTCTGCATTTGCATCGGCTTTCCCGAAAACCGCAATCCACTTTTCGGGCCGATGCCTGAGCCCATTGCACCTGACCAAGGGGGCGATGTTCTTGTTGCCAAACCGCAAAGACGCCCTGATCGGCTGCATGATGCCGATCAGGGATTTGCCAAGCATGAGAGGCCGTATTCCATGACCACGCATCAGCCGAATATCCTGGCATCGATCGATCCGGCCAAGCTCGACAGGCTCGCCGAAGTCGCCGTCAAGGTCGGCCTGAATCTCCAGGCCGGGCAGGATCTGTTCCTGACCGCGCCGGTCGCCGCCCTGCCACTGGTCCGGCGGATCGCCGAGCACGCCTACAAGGCCGGCGCCGGGCTCGTCACGCCGATGCTGGCGGATGAGGAGGTAACGCTCTCACGCTATCGCCATGCCCCGGATGCGAGCTTCGACCGGGCGCCAGGCTGGCTCTATGAAGGCGTCGGCAAAGCCTTTGCCGCCAACACCGCGCGCCTCGCCATCGTTGGCGACAACCCGATGCTGCTCTCTGGCCAGGATCCAGCCAAGGTCGCGCGCGCCAACAAGGCCAATTCGATCGCCTATCAGCCCGCTCTCGAGAAAATCGCCGGCTTCGATATCAACTGGAACATCCTGGCCTATCCGACCGCGTCCTGGGCCCGCCAGGTCTTCCCGGACGAGGCAGAGGACATCGCCGTCGCCAAGCTGGCCGAGGCGATTTTCGCCGCCTCACGGGTTGACCGTGCCGACCCCATTTCGGCCTGGGCTGCGCATAATGCGACGCTCCGCAGCCGGACGCAGTGGCTGAACGGGCAGAACTTCCATTCGCTGCACTTTTCCGGGCCGGGCACGGATCTGACGATCGGGCTTGCCGACGGCCATGAGTGGCAGGGCGGCGCCTCGACTGCCAAGAACGGCGTGACCTGCAATGCCAACATCCCGACCGAAGAGGTCTTCACCACGCCGCATGCAAGGAGGGTCTCCGGCCATGTCGTCAGTACCAAGCCGCTCTCGCATCAGGGCACGCTGATCGATGGCATCTCGGTGCGCTTTGAAGAAGGGCGTATCGTCGAGGCCAGGGCCACGCGTGGTGAGGAGGTGCTGAACAAGGTTCTCGACACCGATGAGGGTGCGCGTCGCCTCGGCGAAGTGGCGTTGGTGCCGCATTCCTCGCCGATCTCGCAGAGTGGCATCCTGTTCTACAATACGCTCTTCGACGAGAACGCCTCCTGCCATATCGCGCTCGGCCAGTGCTATTCGAAATGTTTCGTCGATGGTGCCAGACTCACGCCCGAGCAGATCGCGGCGCAAGGCGGCAACAAGAGCTTCATCCATATCGACTGGATGATCGGCTCGAACCAGGTCGATATCGACGGTGTGCATGCCGATGGCAGCCGCGTCGCAGTCTTCCGTCAGGGCGAATGGGCCTGAGCAGCCTCGCACAGGCCGCGCTTCTCCGCTGATACGAAAAGGCCACCGGGCGAACCCGGTGGCCTCTTCATTTGGTGTGCATCGTGCCCTTAGGCGGCAGGCTCAGAACTCTTCCCAGCCCGCATCGGACGCGCGGCCGTTGACGACCTTCTTGGCCGGCATGACGGGGCGCTTCGGCGCAGCCTTGGTCTGCGCGAAGGCCGCCTCGGCAAGCTGGCGCAGGCGCTCGGGCTCGGGGCCTCCTGCATCGATCGCCTCGATATCGGAAGCGCGCAACGCGGGCGGCGCGTAAGACGCTGCCCTGGTCGCAAGGCGCGCCGGGCGGGGCGCCATCTTGGTGACGGCAGCGGTCGCGATCGGGGCAGTCATCTGCCCTGCCTGCTCCGGCCCGGTCCGGAAGGCCGCGACGAGGTCGTTGAGCTGGCCGATCCGCGACGCCAGCGACGCAGCGGAGGCAGCACTCTGCTCGGCCAAAGCTGCGTTCTGCTGGGTCATTTCATCGAGATGCGCGACAGCCTGGCTCATCTCGTCAATGCCATTGGCCTGTTCGCCGGACGCGGTCGAGATCTCAGCGATGGTGGCAGCGACCTTCTGCGACGCATCGAGGATTTCGGTCAGGGCCGCACCGGCCTGACGCACGAGTTCGACGCCCTCGGTGACCTCTGCATTCGAGGAGGAGATCAGCCCCGAGATGTCCTTGGCGGCGGCGCCTGAGCGCTGCGCCAGGGTACGCACTTCCGACGCAACGACCGCAAACCCCTTGCCGGCATCTCCGGCTCGCGCCGCCTCGACCGCCGCGTTSAGCGCGAGCAGATTGGTCTGGAAGGCAATATCGTCGATCACGCGGATAATGTCGGAGATCTTCTTCGAAGCGCTTTCGATGCGCGCCATGGCCTCGACGGCCCTGCCGGCAATCTCGCCGCCCGACTGCGCAGCTCGCATCGCGTCCTCGGCGATCGTCGCGGCCTGTTTCGAAGACTGGGCCGAAGCCTTGACCGAAGCAGCAAGCTCCTCCGTCGTCGCGGCGGTCTCCTCGAGCGAGGACGCCTGCTCCTCGGTGCGCTTCGACAGGTCGTCGGCGCCTGTGTTGATCTCGCGGGACGCCAGACCGACATCGCCGGCGGTCACCTGGATTGTGCGCACGGTCGAGGACAGGCGATCGACGGTCTCGTTGATCGCGCCCTTCAGATCGGCGAAGCGACCGCGATAAGTGGTATCGACCCGGTTCGTCAGGTCACCGGAGGCAACAGCCTGCAACACCTTCGCGAACTCGGTCGTGGCAGAATCAACCACCGCGTTGATCTCGTTGATGCCGCTGATCAGCTTCTGCATCTGTTCGTCAGCGCCATCGATGGCGAGCCGCGCCGAGAAGTCACCGGACGCAGCAGCCGCAACGACCTCGCCGACATCCGACACGACCGAGGCCATCGACTCGGCCTGACGCAGGCGACGCTCCGCACTTGCGCGCTCCTCCGCCTGCAGTGCGGCGACTTGCTCGGTGCTTTCACGCAACACCGAGACGGCGCGGGCCATGGTGCCGATCTCGTCCTGACGGGCGACATGCGGCACATCGACCTTGGTATCGCCGGCGGTCAGGCGCTCCATGACAGCACTGAGGGCGAGGATCGGCGAGGTGATCGAGCGCTGCGCGAAGATCAATGCCGCACCGAGCGCACCCACCAGGGTCACGAGCAGCACCAGCGGCAGAACCAGCCTGGCCTGCGTCGTGAAGGCCGCCGCCTCGTCGCCGAGCGCGTTTCCGGCATCCTCGTTGCGCTTACCGAATGCGACCAGGAGATCGTTCACGGCCTTCCGGTTCGCCCGGTTCAGATCGGTATTGCCCTGCGCATTGGCCGCAGCGGCCGAAACCTGCCGCCCGATACGAACGGTTTCAGTCCGATAGGTGATAAAATCCGCGACCGCCTTCTCGATCTGAGAAACACGTTCCTGTTCGCTTGCCGGGGAAAGCGCCTTCAGCCGTTCGACGAGCTGCCGCATCTGCGGGAAGCGATCTTCCATCCCCTTGCCATATTGCTCGATCTCCTGCGCGTTCTTGGCCATGTAGATGCCGCGCGACTCCATCACGACACCCGTTACGTGCCCGTTGAGCCGCTCCGTCAGCAAGGCGATGTCGCCCTGGTTGCTTGCGCGTTCGTTCAGACTATCCGCCTTCGAGAGTGCATAGAAACTCAGCACTGCCGAAATGAGCGCGGCCGCTGCAACAATGAGCAGCATGGTCAGGATCTTGATACGGATGGACTTCATCGAACTGCGCCCCGACGCATTATATTTTTTGTTATCAACGCGACACGCTCGCGCGTGGTTGCGGCCAAGAAGAAGGAGCCCTTGCAGGCAAGGGCTGGCGGACAGGCTGCACGGCAGAGCCGTGCATTTCCCATCAAATCACCAAAATCTGTAAAGAACGCTTTAAGCAGAGTGCGCGGGATCATTTCCCGGGGAGCATTTCGGCGCGACTGCGGCCTTCATCGACTAGTCCAGCGCGGGGCCTGGATACTTCAGCATCCTTGCAAATAGTTCAACAATGATTGAACTGCGTAGAGCGAGCGCGGCCACGGATTTCGGGCAGGACGCTGTTCCCGTCACATTCCGCTTCGGCGTTAACGTCTTACTGACCCTGCGGAACGAAACTGACGGCACGATTCGCCGTCAGTTAGAGTTCCCAATGGGCCAGATCCTCCAGTTCCGCTTACCCGTACAGCCGCTCACCATGCCGGAACCGCTGGACATCGACCTTCTGACGGCCGTCGACGTCGCGCTGCGCGACCTTGCCGAGATCACCCAGTACATCACCCTCCCCTCGGCACGGGACCAGGCGGAAGCCTGCCGCTTGATGCTGCAGGATGCCTATGACGCGGCGACGGCCACCGGCTGAAACGCCGGCGGGGCCTCTCTCAGGCCCGAACCTCGAAGACCATGTTGAACGGGGTCTCGGTCGCACGCCGGAAATGCGAGAATCCGGCATCGAGCACAACCTTGCGAAGGCGCATCTCGCCGGCCTGGGCGCCAAGCCCGAGGCCCACCTCCTGAGACAGGGAGGCCGGCGTGCAGATCAAAGTCGAGGCGCCATAATAGATCCGGCCTACCGGATTGAGATTGTCCTTCAGGCTATCATGCGCAAAGGGCTCGACGATCATCCAGGTGCCGTTCGGGCCCAAGGTCTCCTTGACGTGCCTGCCTGCACCGACGGGATCGCCCATGTCGTGCAGGCAGTCGAACATGGCGACGAGATCCCAGGACCGACCTGGAAAGTCCTTCGCGCTGGCCTGTGCGAAGGACACGCGTTCGGCGACACCGGCTTCCTCCGCCGCGACGCGCGCGCGTTCTATCGAGGGCCCGTGATAGTCGAAGCCCGTAAAGGTGGACTTGGGATAGGCCAAGGCCATCAGAATGGTCGAAGCGCCATGGCCGCAGCCGACATCGGCAACGACGGCGCCCTCCTCCAGGCGCTCCTGCACACCGTCCAGTGCCGGGAGCCAGTCTGCCACAAGGTGGCTGTTGTACCCGGGCCGGAAGAAGCGCTCGGTGCCGCGAAACAGGCAGTTGCTGTGCTCATGCCAGCCTAAGCCCTTGCCGGTCCGGAACGCTTCTGCGACCTTGGGTTCATCGATCCACATCGACTGGACGATTTCGAAGGCGCCCGCGAAAAAGGCGGGACTGTCGTCCTCGGCGAAGACCATCGCCTGTTCCGCGGTCAGGCTGAAGCGGTCTTTGCCCTCGTCATAGGTCACATAGCCGGCGGCCGCCTGCGCTGACAGCCACTCCCGCAAATAGCGTTCCTTCAAGCCGGTCCTTTGCGCGAGCATCTGCGGGCTGACGGGCTCTCCATCCGCCATCGCCTTGAAGAGCCCAAGTCTGTCCCCGAGCACAACAAGCGCGCCCGAAACGGAGACGCCGACATCGCCCACGAGATTGCCGATCAGGGCGTCAAGTTTTTGCATATCGGGTTCACGCATCACGTCCTCCCGGTCGAGCGAACTCATCCGGCATCGACGGACGAGTCCCGTTCCAAGTTGGGTTGAGCAGAAGAAGGC
>NZ_JBFTZN010000189.1:0-17831 GCF_056406775.1 Allobosea sp. P1_A7 | reverse complement strand
GCTCGGACGCTGCCGCCGCCTCGCAAAGGACTGGGAGAAATCCATCGAAAGCGCGACCGCCTTCGCTCATATCGCCAGCATCCGCATGCTCACACGCCGCATCGCAAGACATTGCAAACCCGCGTGAACTTTTGAATCCGGCTCTTACGTTTCCTCGCTGGGGCGGACGCTCACGAGCGCCAGAGACGATGATGAGCGGGTTCAGCTTTATCTCCCACGAGATAGCTTTCCGGAGCTCGCGGCCGTCCTGGACGGGATGGATGGAAGAGCGATTCCAGGAGCGATGGGCCAACTACTAGGGGACTTCCTGGTGTTGTTGGCGAGGAATGCACCGGCTTGTTCCGGAGCGAATGCGCCGGCTCTACAATCCGCAGTCCGGGGGATGGTGCTTGCCTGTATTGCTCCGTCAAAAGACAGTGCTGCCCAGGCGGCCACCCCGATCGCAGTTGTGCGTAAGGATGGCGTTCGAAAAATAATCGATCAAAATCTCCATAGGCTCGCTTTTGGTCCTGACTTCCTGTGCCGAGAAGCAGGTATGTCGCGTTCCCAGCTTTATCGCCTGTTGGAAGCCGAAGGCGGGGTAAAGAACTATATCCAGCGGCGGCGTCTCAAGAAATGTTATTCCGAGCTATCAAGGGGCACCAATCTCCGCCCCATCGCAGCTATTGGCGAGGAAATGGGGTTTGCAGACCCCTCAGGTTTCACCCGAGCGTTCAAAAAGGAGTTCGGGATGAGCCCGTCAGAGGTTCGAGCCACCCAATCTATGCATTCAATGAGCAGTCTTAACCCGCAGGGTTTGCCAAGGCAGAGAATAAACGGTCTTCGCGACATTCTGGAAAAAATGGCGTGACCGTCCTCTGCATCCCCGAACCACCGATCGCCCGCTGGGGCGGAAAGCGCATCGGATCGCTGCCACGCGAAGCCGATTCCTTCCAGCGGATCGCGGCGCGCGAATTCAACGCAGGTGCGTGCCCGCCCGATCGTCGATAAAATGACGGCGTAGGAGCGCGACGCAGCGGTCCAAGTCCCAGAGCCGAAGCGCGGCGGCGGCATGTCGAGGGGATCGACTTCCTCGATGGGCTCCAGGTCGCGCTGGCGTTCGGCGTGGTTCAGGGCCGTTACAGACTTGGCCAGGCCAATTGTGTTCTCCAGGTGACTTGCCGCGGCCGTCTTGCTTGTTCCGCCTGCGCCGAGTCCGAAGGGATCGCAGGCGGCGAATCATCGCTGGAGCCGCGACCGTTGCAACAGAAGCCATGGAGCAGGCATCTGTTCTCGGCGCGGTTCCCGACTTGTTTATCGCTACCGCATCGGGCGGAGGCCTATCGGCGGGCTGCGCGCTCGCGATCGCTGGTAGCGGTTCCACCATGCTTGCGGTCGAACCATTCGGCTTTGACGAGCTCGCGCGAAGCCTTTCTGCTGGACGTCGGGTGGCCATAGAGGGCCACGCGACATCGATATGCGATGCTCTGCTTGCCCCGATGACAGGCGCGTTGCCCTTCGACATTCATATGCGATCAGGAACCAAAGTGGCCGTGGTCGCAGACAATCACGCCCGCGCCGCAGTATCCGCATTGTATGCGGAGTTCGGCTTGGTGACTGAGCCCGGCGGAGCGCTATCGGTAGCTGCCTTGCTTGCCGAACCAAGTCTGCTGCAAGGCCGCGCCTCAATTGCAGTCG
Organism: Allobosea sp. P1_A7; assembly: GCF_056406775.1. Taxonomy (NCBI): domain Bacteria; kingdom Pseudomonadati; phylum Pseudomonadota; class Alphaproteobacteria; order Hyphomicrobiales; family Alloboseaceae; genus Allobosea; species Allobosea sp. P1_A7. The sequence goes on along the minus strand of NZ_JBFTZN010000189.1, from coordinate 16,154 downwards.
TCAGTGGTCGGAATTTGGATAGGGAGCGATTCATCAGCATGATTTCCGAGGCATGACGGTCGCCCCGGCTTGATTCAGCGCTGAGTTCGTTTCCAGCGATCTTGGAGCCGTTTCCCACGGAACAAGCGCCGGCGATCACCGGATTGTTGCTTTTTGCAAGGCCGAATCCCGAGGGGATTCGTGATGGGCGGTGACGGACCATTGCCGGTTGCGACTGGCGCGAAATGGCAAGACGGGCAGGCTGCCCATGCCCGAAATGCTCGCAACGGAATTCGCCTGCTGATCGCAGACCGATCCGGCCTTCCTCGCCGATCGCAAGGCCGCGAAAGCGGAGGTGAATGCAGTGAACGCGACGCGGGCAAGCGCGATGCCAGATTGCGCTGCCGAGGCGATCGATACGTCGACAAGCCATGTCGCGTTCAGATGTGTCGTTCGGAACGGAGAATTGAATGAAACGGCCTCTTAGTCACCAATTCAGAGCCCGCTGGTTGGGCGTAAGCACGACGCTTCTGATGTTGGGATCGCCCGTGGCAGCCCAGGACTCGCTGCCGTTTCCGCCAACGCCCTCGGGCAGCAAAGCCGGACCGACGATCGCGGAGTCGACCTACAGCCCCCTGCCGGTAAAGTCGCATCTCCCTGCCAGTGCGCCGAACATCGTCGTGATCATGCTCGACGACGTCGGCCCGGCGCTTCCGAGCACCTTCGGCGGCGTGATCGATACACGCACGTTGAGCCGGGTTTCCGGAGACGGGATCACCTATAACCGCTTCCACAATGCCGCGATGTGCTCACCCACCCGAGCGGCGCTGCTGACCGGGCGCAATCACCATCGCGTCGGCTACGGCCAGATCGCCGAACTGGCGAATGACTGGGATGGCTATTCAGGCAGGATCCCGCGCACATCTGCGAGCGCAGCGAAGGTCCTTGGCTATTATGGCTACGCGACGAGCGCCTTCGGAAAATGGCACAATACGCCCGCCAACGAGACCACGGCCGTCGGCCCCTATACGAACTGGCCGGCGGGTCAGGGGATCGGCTTCGACTACTTCTACGGGTTCCTTGCCGGAGAATCCTCGCAATGGGAGCCTGCGGTCGTCGAGAACACGGTCCGGGTGAACCCATCCGAAGGGAAGAAGGACTATCACTTCACCGAAGACATGACCGACAAGGCTGTCTCATGGATGAAGCAGGTCCACGCGCTGACGCCGGATCGACCGTTCTTCATGTATTGGGCCCCCGGCGCCTCCCATGGTCCGCATCACATCTTCAAGGAATGGGCGGACAAATATAAGGGCAAGTTCGACGAAGGCTGGGACGTCATGCGCGAGCGCGTCTTCGCCCGCCAGAAAGAACTCGGCTGGATCCCGAAAGACACCGAGCTGACGCCGCGGCCGAAGACCCTTGCCGCATGGGCCGATATTCCCGAGGAGGAAAAGCCGTTTCAGCGTCGGCTGATGGAGGTGTTCGCCGGATACACCGAGCATGCCGATGCGCAGGCTGGCCGGTTGATCGATGCCCTGGACGAGCTCGGCATTCGCGACAACACGCTGGTCTTCTACATCTGGGGCGATAACGGCTCGAGCGCGGAAGGCCAGAACGGCACGATCAGCGAACTCCTKGCGCAGAATGGCATTCCCTCCGAGATCAAGGACCATATCCGCACCATGAACGAGCTCGGCGGCCTGGACGTGCTCGGATCGCCCAAGGTGGACAACATGTACCATGCCGGCTGGGCCTGGGCCGGCTCCACGCCGCACCGGTCGACGAAGCTGATCGCCGCGCATTTCGGCGGAACGCGCACGCCGCTCGCGGTGTCCTGGCCGAGCCGGATCAAGGCGGACAAGACGCCGCGTCCGCAGTTCCATCACGTCAACGATATCGTGCCGACGATCTACGACATCCTGCGCATCACGCCGCCGAAGCTCGTCGACGGCATCAGCCAGGATCAGCTCGACGGCACCAGCATGACCTATTCCTTCGCCTCCTCGACGGAGCCGGACCGCAAGAAGGAGCAGTATTTCGAGGTCATGGGCAGCCGCTCCTACTACAAGGACGGATGGATCGCTTCGGCATTCGGGCCGCGAGTCCCCTGGCAAACAGGCGTCGATCCTTCGATCATGAAATGGTCGCCGAAGAACGATGTTTGGGAACTCTACGATCTCAAAAAGGATTTCTCGCAGGCGAAGGACGTCGCCGCCGCTCATCCCGGCAAGCTCGATGAGCTGAAGAAGGCTTTCGAGGTGAGCGCGAAAGACAACAAGGTCGATCCGGTTGGCGGCGGGCTATGGTCCGTGATCTTCCACCCGGAAGACGCACCGTCCAATCCCGCCAAGTCGTTCAACTACACGCAGGAGGTCATCGGCGTTCCCGAGTTCACCGCACCGCGGCTCGGATCGCGCAGCAGCCTCGTCACCATCGATGCGGATTTGCAGCCCGGCTCGAAGGGCGTGCTCTACGCGCTCGGCGCCATCTCGGGCGGTGTCGCCTTGTGGGTCGAGAACGGGAAGCTCAACTACGAGTACAACCTGTTCGAGATCGAACGGACACGGCTGGAAACGTCCGCCCCGCTCCCGACCGGAAAGGTCAAGATCGAGGTCGAAACACGCAAGGCCAGCGGTGTCCGTCCTGCGCCTCTCGACATCATCATCCGCGTGGACGGCAAGGAGGTCAGCAAGGGGCGTGTTCCACGCTCGGCAGCGCTGACCTTTACCGCCAATGACGCCTTTGACGTCGGCCGGGACAGCTATTCCCCCGTCTCATTTGCGTATTTCGACCGCAAGCCCTTCGCCTTCAATGGCACGATCCGGCATCTGAAGGTCGACTATCTGGACTGAGCGCCGACCAGCTGGAGGCGGCGAACACGATCTTCGCCGCCTCCTTTCAAGTTCCGACAGCGCGGAAACTCCACTCTCCAGAGCCGGGCGGAGGCACATTCTGGCCGAAGCCGCTGCTGACTCACGAACGGGAAATTCGATGATGAGACGACTTGCTTTTGTTTTTGCCGCTGCACCTTCGACGCTGCTGGCCCCGGCCCAAACGGAATTGAGCGCCCATATATTCAAAGGACAGGAAGCGACTAAAATGCTCGTAAAGATGGTTCTGGCCTCCATGAGTGTCGCGTTCCTCGCCCTGACATCGTTCGGGGCGCGCAGGCCATGCCGATGTCATCCGCCCTTTCACAGGCAAGGGCTTACGGCGTCACAAAGGTCGCGGGCGGATGCCGGTGTCGGCTACTATCGGGGGCCGCTCGGCGGCTGTGTCCGGGTTGGTGGGGGTGTCGTCGTTGCGCCGCGTCCCGTGGTTGTCGCTCCTCGCCCGGTCGTCGTTGCTCCCCCGCCCGTTGTGGTCGCTCCTCGCACGGTCGTTCGCCCGCGCCCCGTCGTCATTGATCGACGGCCGATTGTGATCCGTTAGGTCGTGCCGCGCTCGAGCACATCGGTCTGAAGCGGAAGAAGTAAAATGCATAAATATCTGAACTTCATGGCCCGCTAGTAACAGGCTTAGGATTGCTGGCCGGCCCAGGGGCGGCGCAGGAAAATCCCGTCACGGCCATCGGCATCGCGCTGGAACCGGACGCAACAATGGTCAAACACGCGTAGGCTGCCAATGCCCGCCTACGCGAGGTTTTCCCAAAGGGCTACGCATTGGATGCAACGCACCGCCCGCACATCACGATGCTGCAGCGGTTCGTCCAGACGGCAGCCCTCGACAAAGTCTACGCTGCGGTTGGCGATGTCCTTGCCATTGAGAAACCACCTGGATTGGCGCGCCATTCTCCAACGCGATGACCAAGGTCACGTTGTTCCGCTCCGCTGCGGCTTCAGATGGTCGAGCAGATCCATTGGTACAGGAAAGACCACGGTCGAGGATCGCTCTCCCGCGATGTCGTGAAGCGCCGCGAAATAGCGTAACTGCATCGCCTGCGGTTCCTGGGCAAGTATCCGACCTGCCTCGACCAGCTTCTCGGCGGCTTGCTGCTCGCCCAGCGCGTTGATCACCTTCGCGCGCCGAAGTCGTTCCGCCTCGGCCTGCTTGGCGATGGCGCGCACCATGTTTTCATTGAGATCGATATCCTTGATCTCAATGTTGGTGACCTTGATGCCCCAGGCGTCGGTTTGCTGATCGAGAATCTCCTGGATGTCGGCGTTGAGTCTGTCCCGCTCCGCGAGCATCTCGTCCAGTTCATGTTTTCCAAGCACCGAGCGCAGTGTGGTCTGTGCCAGCTGGCTGGTCGCTATCATAAAATTTCCGACTTTGATGATTGCGCGCTCGGGATCGATGATGCGGAAGTATAGAACGGCGTTTACCTTGACGGAGACGTTATCGCGGGAAATCACGTCCTGCGGCGGCACGTCCTGAACCATCACCCTGAGATCGACTTTCACCATCTGCTGGACGAACGGAATCAGAATGATGAGGCCCGGGCCTTTCACGCCGGAGAAGCGTCCGAGCGTGAAGATGATACCGCGCTCGTATTCCCGCAGGATGCGAATGGCCGAAGAGAAGAATACGATCACGGCGATCGCGAGCAGTGCATAGATCAAATAATCGAGCATCACCGCGCACCTCCTTCGCCGGCGGTCAGTCCCGGCCGCCGACGCACCATCAGCGTCAGATCCATGATGCTAGCCACCTCGACCATCTCTCCTGGTCTGAAGGCTTCCGCGCTGCGTGCTTGCCAGCGCTCACCCTGTGTGAAGACGTGGCCTTCTCTGTCAGCCCAGTCGAGGACCTCGGCGGACAGGCCGCGCATGGCTTGTGCACCGACACGTGCAGGACCTTTGCGGGCTCGCCTGAGCGAACTGAATATGACGACAATCAGGCCAATGAACATCGCCGCCGCGATGCCAATGACCCACCATGACAAGCGATATCCCGGTGCTTCGACTTTGAAGAGCATCATCGCTCCGAGCACGAAAGCGATGATCCCACCGATGCCGACGATCGCAGTCGGAGTGAAGGCCTCGATCGTGAAGAGTGCGATCCCCAGCAGCATCAGCGCGAGGCCGGCATAGTTGATCGGMAGCATGTTGAGGGCATAGAGACCCAGCAGCAGACAAATCGTGCCGACCACCCCCGGCGCGATGGCGCCGGGAGACGCGAATTCGAAAATCAGACCGTAGACGCCGACCAGCAGAAGAATGAAGGCGACGTTGGGGTCGGCGATGACCGACAGAAATTGCGAGATCCATCCGGGATCGAGCGCCCCGATCGTTGCATCCTTCGTCGCCAGATGCCGGGTTTCGCCACCCGCAATTTCCACGACGCGACCATCGATTTGCTTGAGCAGCTCAGTCGGGTTGCGCGCGATGAGATCGATGACATTCGCCTGCAACGCAGCGCTGGCGGAAAGGCTGGCTGCCTCGCGGACAGCTTTCTCGGCCCAATCGGCGTTGCGTCCGCGCAACTCGGCCAGACTGCGGATTGAGGCGACGGCATCGTTCGTCATCTTCGCCGTCATCGCATCCGTCGGCTCTGTTTGCTGGGCGCTATCTTTCTTGTCCTTGCCGTCCTTGTCGGTGGGTTTGCTCGGCAGACCGGGTACCGGACTGCCGATCTGTACCGGCGTCGCCGCGCCGAGATTGGTGCCCGGCGCCATTGCTGCGATGTGCGTCGCATAGAGGATATAGGTGCCCGCGCTGGCCGCGTGGGCGCCGGAAGGAGAGACGTAACCGACGACAGGAATGGACGAGGCCAGCACGTCTGCGATGATCTCGCGCATGCTGGTCGCGATGCCGCCCGGTGTGTTCAGACGCAGAATGACAACTTCGGCGCGTCGTTCGTTTGCCTTGGCCAGAGCGTCTTTCACGTAACCGGCCGTCGCCGGTCCGATCGCGCCGTCGACGGAAATGATCAATGCAGCTCTGCTGTTTTCCCCCGTCGCCGCGGCGGAAAGGGGAGAGAAGGCCAAAGCGGCGGCTGCAATTGCCGCGACAAGGGTCGCCTGTACCGTCTGCACAGCAAGGACTCCCTTAATCAAAGTGATATGGGGGATGTCTCCGACGACCTCAATATGATCGCGATTGCCAATCCGCAGTTCGCCGGCCGATAGCGGACGCGAGAGCCGCTGGAGATGACAGGCGGCGCGATCGGCTGATCCGGGTCTGCTCCCAAGAGTTCGAAGCAGCTTCACTCGTTCCACGGTCCCGGCGACAGAGCTTTGAGCATCCGCGTCGCGTCGCCTTGACGCGCGATCCTGATCACGAAGCAAGCGGCAGGCGTCCCTCATTTCCGCTATAATTGGACCATGACGATCGGGATCGCCGGACCCGGACGGAAGGCGCCACGGCAGAACGCCGTGGTCAGGCTCGTCATTGCGGCCGTCGTCGTCGGGGTTTGCCTTGTCCTGCTCGGGCTCGCGAGTGACTGGCTGGTCGATTGGCTGTGGTTTTCCTCGATCGGTTATCTGCAGGTCTTTTGGACAACAATCGAAGCTGAAGCTGTCGTCTTCTTTGCTGTCTGGACGGCGACTGCCGTCGTTCTTTGGCTCAACGGATGGCTGGCCGTGCGTTTTGCCCGGCGGCCGCCGATACAGGCTGTCGCCGGCCTCACGTGGCAACCCCCGGGCACCGTGCTGCTGCCCGATCTGCTCGCGCTCGCGCGCGATCGATTGCCCTGGCCCTGGGTTGTTGCAGGCGGTGCTGGTTTGCTCGCGCTGCTCGTCGCCGCGGCGGAAGCCGGCAATTGGGGCATCTTCCTGCGGTTTCTCTATCAGGTGCCATATGGCGCAGACGACCCGCTCTACAACAAGGACATCGGCTTCTATCTCTTCTCATTGCCTGCCTATTTCCTCCTCAAGAACTGGATGTTGCTCACGCTTGTTTTGAGCGCGCTCTTCGCCGGAACGATCTACTGGGTGCACGGCGAGATCGAATACGACGTGCCGCGGCGATCAATATCGCCGACAGTGATCGCTCACGGCTCGGCAGTGCTCGGTCTTCTCTTCGCGGTGAAGGCTTGGTCCTATGGTCTCGACCGCTATCTGCTGCTCTATGGCGATAACGGCGTGGTCGTCGGCGCCAGTTACGCCGATGTCCATGTGGGGCTACCGGGCCTGTGGCTTTTGATCGGGTTTTCGATCATCGCGGCGTTCGCCGCGTGGGTAAACCTCTGGATGCGTACCTACTGGCTTCCTGCCACAGCGTTCATGCTCGTTGCCATCGGCTCAGTCGTGCTGTCAGGTGCAGCCCCCGCGCTGTTCCGGCAGTTCTTCGTCAGACCAAGCGAGTTGCAGCTGGAGAAGCCTTATATCGAACGCAACATCGCGTTCACACGGCAGGCCTATAATCTTGATCAGATCGCAGCCAAGCCGTTTGCCGCGGAACAGAAGCTATCTCTCGACACGCTAGCGGCCAACAAGGCGACAATCGAAAATATCAGGCTGTGGGACCAACTGCCCTTGTCGGATACTTACGCGCAGCTGCAGGAGATTCGCACCTACTACAAATTCCATGATCCTGACGTTGATCGCTACTGGCTCGATGGTTCCTACCAAAGCGTGATGCTTTCGGCTCGCGAGCTACGACCCTCGTTGCTGCCGCCGAATGCCCAGACATGGGTCAACCGCCACGTGCTGTTTACTCACGGCAACGGCGCGGTGATGAGCCCGGTCACCCGAAAGAGTACCGAAGGACTACCCGTCCTCTATTTGCGGGATATCCCACCCGTCGCAGACGGAGGTCCCAAAATCCTCGAGCCGCGCATCTACTACGGCGAGGAGAGCGACAGTTACGTCATTGTCAAGGGAAGCACACCGGAGTTCGATTATCCCAAGGGCAAAGACAATGTCTATGCAGCCTATGACGGCACCGGTGGCGTTCCGATCGGAGCGATGGCGAGCAGAATGCTGTTCGCCTATTATTTCAACGACCCGAACCTGCTCCTCTCAAGCTATATCACTGCCGATAGCCGGATCATGATCCGCCGCAACATCCAGGAACGGGTGCGAACGATCGCTCCGTTTCTCCGGCTCGATCATGATCCCTATCTGGTCATCAGCAATGGGCGGATGCTCTGGATGCAGGATGCCTACACGACGAGCTCCTATTTCCCCTATGCGCAGCCTGCGCAAGATGGCGATCTCAACTACATTCGAAATTCGGTGAAGGCTGTTGTCGATGCTTACAGCGGGGCCGTCGATTTCTACCTGATGGATCCCGGTGATCCGATTGCCGCGACCTACCAGCGCATCTTTCCGGGCCTGTTCAAGCCGTTCGCGGCCATGCCTTCAGACCTGCAGAAGCATATTCGCTATCCGGAGGACCTGTTCCTGGTTCAGGCGCGGCTCTATCAAACCTACCACATGGAGGCGGCCGACGTTTTCTATAACCGCGAAGATCTTTGGCAATTCCCCCTGCAACCGGGGGGCGGCGGCACCGCGATGATGACGCCCTATTACATCATCATGAGGCTGCCCGGAGAATCGCATGCTGAGTTTTTCCTCATGCTCCCGATGGTGCCCAGCCGCCGCGACAACATGATCGCGTGGCTCGCCGCGCGCTGCGATGGTCCGGGCTATGGCAAGCTGATCGTTTACGAATTTCCCAAGGAGAAGCTTGTCTACGGGCCGTTCCAGATCGAAGCGCGGATCAATCAGAGTACCGAGATCTCCCAACAAATCACGTTGTGGAACCAGATGGGTTCGCGGGTGATCCGCGGTGCGAACTTGCTCGTAATCCCGATCGAGAACTCGATCCTTTATGTATCGCCACTCTATTTGCGAGCGGAGCACGGACATCTGCCGGAGCTGAAACGTGTGATCGCAGCCTACGGTGAACACGTGGTGATGAAGGAAACACTCGCCGAGGCCTTGTCGGCGCTATTCATAGATCCGGGTGCTGCGCCGGCAGCTTCGCGCGCGACAGAGGGGATGCCCGGGACAAGGCCAGCGCCAAGTCAAGTACGGGAGGCGCTTGATCGCTACAATCAAGCAATGGAGCGACTGAAGTCCGGAGATTGGAAAGGTTTCGGTACCCAGTTCGATGCAATGCGCGGGATTTTGGAGGAAATGAACCGGGATTCCACCGGCCACTAATGCTTCGAATTCGCTGTTTTTGCGTGGGCTTCGGCCCGGAGCATTGGACATTGCGAACGCGGAGGTCGCGCACCTGGCTGCTGCGGGGAGGACGCCATGTATCAACACATTCTGGTTCCGACTGACGGTTCACCCTTGTCCGCCGCAGCCGTCGAGCAGGCCACGCAGCTTGCCAAGTCGGTCAGGGCCCGACTGACATTGCTCGCTGTAACGGAGCCCTTTCACATCTTCGCCTCTGAACCCGGCAGGGCGGTCGCGACGCTGGAGGACTACCAAGAGCTCACCGAAGCGCGAGCCCAGCAGTATCTCACCGCCGCCCAAGAGAAGGCTACGGCCGCGGACATACGTTGCGACGCCATTCAGGTCGAGAACGAACACCCCTATCAGGCCATTATCGACACCGCTGTTGCGCGAGGCTGTGACCTGATCGCCATGGCATCGCACGGCCGCCGCGGCATCGCTGCGATTGTGCTCGGCAGCGAGACCGTAAAGGTTCTGACCCATTCCAAGATTCCCGTTCTTGTTTATCGCTGAGCGCCCGGATCGCCGCCGAGAGCCGCGACGATCGCTGCCACAAGCGACAGGAAGGTGAAGGCGATCAAGGCGTTGAAGAGCCAGCTCGTCGCCGAGGCCATGGCGATGCCGGATTCGCGGATCGCTGTCGGGAATAGCTCCGACATCAGCACATAGGGCAGTGGGCCGAGGCTCAGCGCGAAGGCCGCGATGAAGACTGCGAGCCCTGCGAGGCCGACCCAGGGCCAGCCGAGTTGGGAGGCGACGATGACCGCGGCGAGCCCGATCGCCATCGCACCCGAGCCGAAGATCAGCAGCGGCCTGCGGCCCAGGCGATCGACCATGGCGATGGCCGCGATCGTGGCGAGGACATTGACAAGGCCAAGGCCGAAGGTCGCGGCCAGTGCGGCGGTTCCGGCGGAGAAGCCGAGCTCCTGGAAGATGCGGGGGGCGTAGTAGAGGATGCCGTCGATGCCGCTCAGGTTCTGCAGCACGAAGAGGGCGCTGCACAGCAGAAGCACAGCGACAGTGCTGCCGCGCCGGAGCAGGGCGCCGCTGCTGGCGCCGGCATGGGAGAGGGCCGGCGGGGTCTCCTGCCATTCATCGGCGAGGCCGAGCGTTCGCGCCGCCTTCAGAACCGCTGCGTGGTCACCCCGCGCCGCCAGCCAGCGCGGGCTTTCGGGCAGCAGCAGGATTGCCAGCAGGCAAAGGCCAATGGGGAGGATGCCGGCGCCGAGCAGGATCGGCCAGGGCACGCGTGCTGCGTAGGCGAGCGTGACGCCATAGGCACCGAGAATGCCAAGGGTGATTGCGAGCTGGAACATCGAGACCATCGCGCCGCGCCGGCGCGCCGGCGTCGTCTCGGCCGCGTACATCGGTACCACCATTGAAAACAGGCCGATGCACAGCCCTGCAAGGCTGCGTCCTGCCAGCAATCCGCCAAGTCCGAACCTGGCCAGGATCAGCGTATAGCCGAGCCCGCCGAGCGCAGCCGCCAGCATGATCGTCCGTCTTCTGCCCCAGCGGGCCGAGATGGGGCCGGCCATGGCGGCGCCGACGAAGCAGCCGAGTACCAGGATCCCGACGACGAGCTGTTCCCCCCGTTCCGAAAGTCCAAACTCTGCCTTTATAAGATCCAGAACGCCGGAGACAGATGCTATACCGAAGCCGAAAGCAGCTCCGCTGGCGAATATGAGCATCAAAATCAAGAATATTGGATCTCGTAATCTGTAAATCCAAATATTTCTAATYATTTCGAATTATTTCCAGAATTAAATGCCGGATTTGTTCTTCTGTTTCATGCTACAAGCGGTGCGTTGGCGAGATCAACATCTTCCCGGATTTGATGGTCTGGCCGCCCCCAAGGCCGACGAGCTGCCTACAGGAGATATTCATGACCGATCTGGCCGAGACAGGATCGCGGATTGGTCAGGAGCGGGCCAATCGGCTCGCGATCGACGGTGGTGTTCCGGTCCGGCGCGAGCCGCTGCCCTGGGAACTGCCTGGGGTGCACTGGATCGGCGAAGAAGAGCGCGAACTGGTCGATCGCGTCGTACGCGCGCGCAGCCCATTCCGCTTCTACGGGCCCGATCCGCAGCATATGGTCGAGACTCTGGAGCGCGAATGGTGTGAAGCCTTCGGACATCGCCACGCGCTCGGGGTGTCGTCGGGGACGGCCGCTCTGACGATTGCGCTGTCGGCGCTTGGGGTCGGCCCGGGCGACGAGGTCTTCGTGCCCGGCTATCTCTGGGTGAGCTGCCTCTCGGCCGTGGTGCGGGTCGGCGCCATTCCCCGCCTGGTCGATATCGACGAGACCTTTTGCATCGATCCCGAAGATCTCCGGCGGAAGATCGGGCCCCAGAGCCGCGCGGTGCTGTGCGTGCATATGAGCGGAGCGCCAGGCCGCATTACCGAGATCGCGGAGATCTGTCGCGCCCATGGCCTGGGGCTGGTCGAGGATTGCGCCCAGGCGGCCGGCGCGCATGTCGGCGGGCGTGCGGTCGGGCGCTTCGGCGATATCGGCATCTTCAGCTTCCAGCTGAACAAGAACATGACCTCTGGCGATGGTGGGATGATCGTCGCTGAAGATGACGCGCTGTTCCGGCGTATCGCGGCACTGCACGACCTCGGCTATCCCCGAAACGAGAAGGGCCGGCTCGACGCATCCGACGAGGCCTGCCAGCTCTGGGGCATGGGCGCGCGTATGTCGGAGCTCGCAGGCGCGATGGCGCTGGCGCAGATGCGCAAATTGTCGCGCATCACCGGCGCGATGCGGGGCTCGAAATGGCGCATTCGCCAGCAGCTTGCGGATCTGCGCGGCATCAGCTTCCGCCATATCCCGGACCCGGCCGGAGATACCGGTCCGTTCCTGCTGATGCTGCTGCCCGATGCCGACCTGGCGCGACGCTTCGTCGATGCGCTGCGCGCCGAGGGAATCGCCGGGCCGCCCGGCAGCCTCGCCTGCATCACCATGCAGGAATGGGGCATGCATTGGTATTTCAACATTCCAAGTCTGGTCCAGCGCCGGTCCAACAGCCGGGACGGCTTCCCCTGGACACACCCCGCCAATGCCTTCGCCGAAGCCTATGATTACGGCGTTGGGGCGTTGCCGCGATGCGACGATTTCCATGCGCGCGGCGCCTTGCTCGCCATCGGCTCGACGCTGACCGAAGCCGACGAAAGCGACATCGTCACTGCATTCCGCAAGGTGGCGAACGGCCTGCTGCCCTGATGCGCGCCATTCCAGATCAACCAAGGCCGAGATGATGATCTATTTCATAGCCGCCATCGCAGGCATTGCCGGATTCCTGTTCGGCTTCGACGAGGGTGTCATCGCCGGCGCGCTGCATCTTCTGCGCGGCGAATTCGCGATCAGCCCGTTCGACGAGGGGCTGATGACCGCTGCCGTCCCGCTCGGCGCGCTGGGCGGGGCGCTGCTGGCCGGGCGCACCACCGAAACCTATGGCCGCCGTGCCCTGCTGCTGGTCGCCGCGGTGCTGTTTGCTGCGGGGGCGCTGTTCTCAGCCGCGGCTGGCGCGGTCTGGATGCTGACGGCGTCGCGTCTGCTGCTCGGTCTGGCCGTCGGTATCGCCGCGATGGTGGCGCCGCTCTACATTTCCGAGAGCGCGCCTGCCGAGAAGCGTGGCATGCTCGTCTCGATCTATCAGCTGGCGATCACGCTCGGCATTCTCGGTGCCTATGTCGTCGACTTCGCATTCGCGGAGTCCTGGCGGCTGATGTTCCTGATGGGGGTCCTGCCTGCGCTCGCCCTGCTGATCGGCATGTATCGCATGGGCGACACGCCGCGCTGGCTCGCCCTCAAGGGCCGCACCGAAGAGGCGCGTCTGGCGATCGCGCGGATTCGCGACCTTGCGCCTCAGGATCCCGCGGTCGATGCCGAACTGGCGAGCATCCGGCAGGCGGTGCAGCAGCGGACGAGGCCCGGCACCTGGGCGGACTTGCTCAGCCCGTCGGTTCGCCCGGCGCTGGTGGTCGGCATGGGGTTGTTCTTCCTGCAGCAGCTCAGCGGCATCAATGCCGTGATCTATTATGCGCCGACGGTCTTCAAGGAATCGGGTTTCAACTCGACCTCGACCCAGATCTTGGCGACGGTMGGGATCGGCATCGTCAATGTCGCGATGACCTTCGTCGGAATGTATCTGATCGACCGGATCGGACGGCGTCGGCTGCTTTTCATCGGCTTTGCCGGAACGGCCCTCAGCCTCGGCATGATCGCCATCGCGGCGGCGACCGACGCGGAGGCGCTGGATATCCTCGCGACGATCGGCCTCGTGCTCTATGTCGCGGCCTTCGCAGCCAGCATCGGTCCCTTGCCCTGGGTGATGATGTCCGAGATCTTCCCGCTCAAGGTCCGAAGTCTCGGCATGAGTGTGGCTTCGCTCGCCAACTGGGCCTTCAACTTCCTGGTCGTGTTCTCCTTCCCCATGCTCGTCAGCAGCTTCGGTCTTGGCGGGGTTTTCGCGGTCTATGCGCTGGTTTGCGCGGCCGGGCTGGTCTTCACCTATCTGCTGGTCCCGGAGACCAATGGTGTCTCGCTTGAAGAGATCGAGCGACATCTGGAATCGGGGCGGCCGTTCCGGACGCTCGATCCGGCCCCGGTTCGGATCGTGACGGCATGAGCCTCATGCCGCCGGTTCTCGACAGGCAGCCGCAGGAGCACGTCGATGCAGCCGGAGAGGCTGCCTCCCAAGATGCGGAGCGGTTGATGGCCGCACTGATCGGGCTCAGTCCCTATCGCGCGGTCCTGCTTCCGCTTCTGACCGACATCACGCGGATTGCACGAGCCAACCGGCAGATCGGGGCGGCGCTCGTAGCGGTCGAGCAGCGCGCCGATTTCGCGCAGACGGGGCGCTTGCGCCGCGCCGATCTCGGCCCCGACCGGACCGCGCTCTTCGGCTTCCTCGAGTACATCCGCTTCGCCTCGCCGGATTTCTTGCGCTCAGTCGGGGAATGGCCCGTGGGAGGCCTGCGTGACCGAGGCTGAATTCTGCGATGTCGTGGTCGTCGGCACCGGGGCCGGCGGCGGCATTCTCGCCCATAAGCTCGCCAAATCCGGCTTGCGCACCATCTCGCTCGAGCATGGCGCGATGCTGCCGGAGGACCATTTCRGGACGACACTGCCGCCCGGCGTGACCAGGGATTTCGGCATCGATCCAAGCACGACCTGGCCCAGCGATCCGCATGACAGCCTCTTCGTCCACCCGCTCTTTGCCGATGGTACTGTTGGCTCGACGGCACGGCCGAAGGAGGGGTTCCGGCATTTCCAGGTCCTGGCCGTCAACGGGCTGCAGAATCTCTGGAACGGCGTCAGCGTCCGGTTTTCGGCGGATGACTTCAAATCCTGGCCGTTCTCCTATGCCGATCTGGCCCCGCATTACGGCGCCGTCGAGCGCCTGATCGCCGTTTGCGGCACGAAGGAGGGCCTGCCGGATCTGCCGGACGGCGACTATCTGCCACCGAAGCCGTTGCGCCCGGCCGACCGGCTGGTCGTCAACGCGGTCAAGTCGCTGAACGACGCGCATTCCCATGCCATTCCGAACCGCAAGGCGATCAACACGCGGGCTGGAACCCCGACATCCTGCATCTCGACGGGGATGTGTACCTCGGGCTGCCCGGTCGGCGCGGTCTATAAATTCTCGACGCGGCTGCTGCCGCAGATCATTGACCTGCCGAACTACGAGCTGCGGACCCAGGCAAAGGTGGTTCGCCTGCTCCGCGATGGCAGCAGCCGGCGGATCGATGGGGTCGAGTATCTCGACCTGGCGACCGGCGAGCGGCGGCTTCTGCGTGCCGGCGTCGTCGTGCTGGCCGCGGGAGCGCTCGAGACGCCGCGCATCCTGTTCAATTCGGCCGATGACGCCGATCCCGCCGGCCTCGGCAACCGGCATGGGCGCGTCGGGGCAGGGCTGCAGGACAATCCCAAGGTCRTGCTTTCCACCTCCCTGCTGAAGCTCTGGGGCAAGCGCCGCGATTACGACCTCGGCTATGGCGATCTGCTGATCCTGCTGTCGCAGGGCAAGCTTGCGAATGGCGCGCCTTTCCCCTTCATCGGCCATRCCATCCACAGCGCGCCTGACGTGCCGCATTATCTGACCGCGATGCGCGGCTTTCCGCCCTTCCTGAAGGAACGGCTCGCGCGGATGATGTTCCACAGCTACGTCACGCTCGGCCTGTTCTGCCAGGGCGAGGCGACGCCCGGAAACCGGGTGCGTCCGGGCCGGAGCGTCGATGCCTATGGTGTCCGGCAGGTCGAGGTCGATTTCACCATTCCTGCAGCGAGCCATCAGATGATGGACGCGATGACAGTCTGGGGCAGGCGCGTGCTGCGGCGGGCCTCCGCCACGATGATCTACGCCAGCCGCGACAACAGCGGCACCGGCATCCATTATGCCGGCACCACGGCCATTGCGCAGGATCCGCGACGCGGCGTTGTCGATGCCGACCTGAAGAGCCATGACATCGACAACCTCTATATCTGCGATGGCGGGGTCATTCCTGAGCTCCCCGACAAACACTTGACGCTGACGATCATGGCGCTGGCCGACAGATTGGCTGGCCATCTGGTCAAGGTCGCGAAGCAGCAGCAGGTCACGGCGTGACGCCCGAGGTCGTGGCGAGAGAAATCGGGGACAGGAGCCGCTGCTCCTCCGATCAGAATGAGGCTGCGCGGTGAGTAGGAGGGATGCGCTTGCGCTCTGCTCATCTTGTGCGCAGCCTCAAACGGAATGTCGCCCGGGTTGATTCATGCTCCGCACGATCGCGCTATTTGTCTTGCTGGCCCTCGTGCCAGGACTTGCATTCGCGTCCCAGTGTCCCGCTGAACGCCCGATGCCGCTTGTGCCGGCCGACGCTGCCCTTTGCGCTGCGCTCGACCGGGATATGCGCAGGCCCGGTGCCTTTCCTCTCGATGTCTACCAGGAAAAGCTCGGCCGCTATCTCGGCGCCTTCTGCCACCGCAACCTCGCCGCGGGGTGGCGCGTCGACAAAATGGTTCGCGATACCGGGCCGTTCACCGCAACCCTGCGCAACGACAAGACCAGCGGCAATTACCATGGCACCCATGCACCGGTGGTCATCTGGTACTCTC
>NZ_JBFTZN010000188.1:0-11569 GCF_056406775.1 Allobosea sp. P1_A7 | reverse complement strand
GCGCAGCGCCATGCGCAGCMTGACCTGGGGCAAATGGACCACGTCGATCAACACGACGCGCTGAAAGCGTGCGCAGAGCAGGTCGAGAGGCACATCGCGCACCAATCCCGAGCCGAGCACGATGGCCGTGCGGTGGCGTCCGAGCTCGCGGACGATCTGCGCGACGACCGCCTGACAGCGCTGGTGGTGCGGTGTCCAGCCTTTGCGCTGGCGTCGCCCGCGCGCCCAGAGCGCAGTGCTCTCCCGCAAC
Organism: Allobosea sp. P1_A7; assembly: GCF_056406775.1. Classification (NCBI taxonomy): domain Bacteria; kingdom Pseudomonadati; phylum Pseudomonadota; class Alphaproteobacteria; order Hyphomicrobiales; family Alloboseaceae; genus Allobosea; species Allobosea sp. P1_A7. The sequence continues at coordinate 11,319 of NZ_JBFTZN010000188.1, read as the reverse complement.
AGGCCAAGCTGCCGCGTCATCCGTCCGACCGGGGTCGCAAGGGTCAGCAGGAACTCAGCCAGCATCGGGGCCTGCGTCCGAAACATGGGAAGCGAATTTCGGACGCAGCCATACGCAGTCCCTGTGTCCTCAGGTCAGCGCGCCACGCCCCGCAACTGGCCAAAGCGTCTCGACATGCGCATCGGGACCGTGCAGCCCGCGCACGCCGACATACCAGTCGTGCAGGTTCACCGTCGGGTCGCAATGGCCCGGAATGAGCAGGATGCGGTCGCCGCGATGCGGCAGCGCGATCGGATCACCGGTGAGCACGCCATGCTCGTCAGAGGGTTTGGTGTAGATGACGCCGTCGCGCTGGAACGGCATCGGCATGCCGGAATCGACCGCCGCCGCCTTGTGCCCGGCATCGACGATGGCACGGTCCGGCACGGGCTTGCTCATCACCCCGGCGAGGACGAAGAGCGCGTGTTCGAAGGCCCTGAAGGGGGTGCCGTCCGCCTGCCGATTGCGCGCGTAATCTGCATCCATGAAGATGTAGGAGCCGGCCTGAATCTCGTTCCAGATGCCGGACTGGCTTTCGAGCTCATAGGTACCGGTGCCGGCGCCGCTGACATATTCGCAGGTGAGGCCTGCCTGCCCGAGGCGCTCCACCGCGTTGCGGGCGAGCAGCCCGGCGCGCTCGATCGCCTCGCGCCGCTCGTCGATCGAGCGCATGTGCTGGGCAGCACCGTGATAGGCTTGGATGCCCGTGAAGCGCAGCGAGTTGCTGCGCGCGACCGCCTCGGCGATGCGGACGGCTTCGCCGACTGCGACGCCACAGCGGCGCCCGCCAATATCGAGCTCGACCATGACGTCGAGCATCACGTCGTGCCGCGCAGCCGCCTCCGCCGCCTCGCGCACGCCCTCGGGATGATCGACGCAAAGGCCGATCCGTGCGTTGCGCGCCAGCTTGGCGAGCCGATCGAGCTTGGCTGGACCGACGATCTCGTTGGTGACCAGAACATCGCCGACTCCGCCCGCGACGAGAATCTCGGCTTCGGAGACCTTCTGGCAGCACTGGCCGACGGCGCCATGCGCGATCTGAAGCAGGGCGATATCCGGGCTCTTATGGGTCTTGGCATGAGGACGAAGACGTACGCCATGGGCCTGCGTATAGGCGGCCATGGCGACGAGATTCCGCTCGAAGGCGTCGAGATCGAGAACGAGCGCTGGCGTGTCGATCTCGGCGAAGCTCTGGCCGATCTGGGCCGGCGGGGGCGCGGGCATGAGTATACGCTATCTCCGGAATCAGTTGCAGCACTATGGCTATGGGACGCCAGCTTCGTGTCTGGAACAAGACCGGAGCGCAAGGAGCGCCCCCGCCGCCAAGCCAGTGGCATATCGCGGTCGACCATGTTAGGCCCCGCGCCATGAAGATCGGCCGCGTTACCGACGACACCTTTGCGCTCTTCGCCCGCGTCTGGCGCGAGCGAGTCAACGCCTACCTGCCCCAGATGGCGATGATCCTGGCACTAGTGGTGGTGATCGCCGCGACAACCAGCTTCTACCCGCTTCTGATCAAGGCAGCCTTCGACGCCTTCGCCGACCCCCTATCGGCGGAAGCGACGGGCTTCGTGCGCCGGATGGAGCGTCTCGTTTCGAAGTCGATCGGGATCGAGATCGGCGTGGTCAACGCCGTTGCGGTCGTCGTCGTCATCGTCACTGCGATCAAGGGCTTCTCGCTGCTTACGCAAACGGTGATGACCAACAGCGTGGTCAGCCGAATCGAAGCGGATATGCAGTCCGCGCTCTACGCGCATCTGATCGACGCCGACCTTGCTCAGCTCCAGCGCGAGAACCCCGCGTCGCTGACCCAGCGCTTCACCACCGACTTCACCTATGTGAAGGAGGCACTGACCCGGATCATCAACATCGCCGTGCGCGATGTGATGACCTCCATCGCACTGGTCGGGGCCCTGCTCTGGATCGATTGGCAGATGACCCTTGTCGTTCTGCTGATCGCGCCGATCGTCGCGCGCCCGATCGGCCGGATCGGCAAGAAGTTGCGCCGCATGGCGATGTCGCAGCAGGAGCAGACAGGCATCATGGCAAGCCTCGTCACCGAGAGCCTGCAGGGTGCCCGCGTCGCCAAGACGGACTCGCTCGAGCCCTATCTCAAGGCGCGCGCCGCGCATGCCTTCGAGACGATCCGCTCGCTCAAGATGAAGGCTGCCAATGCCCGCGGCCGGCTCGATCCTCTGCTCGAGGTCGCCGGCGGCATGGCGGTCGCCGGCGTCCTTGCCGCCATCGGGGTCAGGATCACGGCGGGCACCAGCACGATCGGCGATTTCACCGGTTATGTCTCGGCGCTGCTGCTCGCGGCGCAGCCGATGCGTTCGCTCGGCAACCTCAACGCCATCCTGCAGGAGGCCGGGGCCTCGCTGAAACGCTACTATGCCCTGATCGACGAGAAGCCGTTGGTCACCGAGCGCTCTGGAGCGCAGCCCCTCAAGGTCGGTGCCGGCGAGATCGCCTTCCGGCACGTTCGCTTTCGCTATCGCGATGATGCCCGCGCCCTGGAAGGCATCGATCTCGTCGCACGGGGTGGCAGGATGACAGCTCTGGTCGGTCGCTCCGGCTCCGGCAAGTCGACGCTGCTCACCCTGGCGCCGCGCCTTTACGACCCGAACGAGGGCCGCATCGAGATCGACGGACAGGATCTGCGCGACGTCACTCTCGCCAGCCTGCGCGGCCAGATCGGTGTCGTCAGCCAGGATGTCATGCTCTTCGACGATACCGTGCGGGCCAACATCGCCTTTGGCCGGCCGGGAGCGACCGAGGCCGAGATCATGGCCGCCGCCAGGGACGCAGCGGCGCATGATTTCATCATGGCCATGCCCGATGGCTACGATACGCAGGTCGGCGAGCGCGGTTCGAAGCTGTCCGGCGGTGAACGCCAGCGTGTCGCCATCGCGCGGGCCATCCTGAAGGATGCGCCAATCCTGCTGCTCGACGAGGCGACGAGCGCACTCGACACCGAGTCAGAGCGGCTCGTCCAGCAGGCGYTCGCCCGGCTGATGAAGAACCGCACGACACTGGTGATCGCCCATCGCCTCTCGACCGTGCGCGAGGCCGATCTCATCGTCGTGCTGGAAGAGGGCCGGATCGTCGAGACCGGTAGCCATGATGCTCTGATCGAGCATGACGGCACCTATGCCCGGCTGCACCGGCTGCAATTCACCGAGAACTGAAACGCGCCGATCTCAGGGCTCGCGGGCAAGCGCGTCCACTGCGGACTGAAAGCCCTTGAACGAGAAGGGCAGCACGACGGCGCGGTTAGCACCATCCTGATAGCGAAGCTGGCCAGCCTCGCCAAAGCCGCGCCAACGCTTCAGCAGGTCGTCGCTCACGTTCACCTCGGCGAAGCAGCCGCCGGGAAGGCAGCGCTGGAAGTCGGCAAGCGTCCCCTCGTCCTTCTCTCCGAGCGCAAGGCGGATACCGGCCTTGGCGCCGAGGCTCACATTCGGCGGCACCTGCACCACGAGCTTGTAGGGTTCATTGCGCACCGGCCGCCCGAGCGCGATCAACGCCACCGGGCCGCGCTGCCCCTGCACCTCGAGCGTCTGCACGATCTCGCAGATCCGGGTCCCGACGCCCTGCTGGCAGCGATGGGTCCAGTCGCCATAGGTCGCCGTCGTATTGTCCGGCTGCGAAACGCCGCCAGGAGCGGCCGGAGCCTGTGCACTCGCGGAAGGACGCTGCGCCTGGGCAAGGGCTGCGCCACTGAAGATCACGACGGAAACGAACGCGAGAGGCCTAAGCTTCGAAATCACCTGACAAGTCCCCCTTTGACGGTAGCCATGACTTAGATGGTGGCGCGCGTTTCCACGCAAGCCGTTTGGAGCTCGCTGGGAACGGTCGTCAACATCCCGTGGCGAATGACCGGTTATGGGCGCCAGCCGGTTTCCAGCGCCGGAGCATCGGCCTGGGCCTCTTCCTTCCGAGCCTCTTCGACCACCGCGAAGAGGGCGCGCAAGGCATCGTCGACGCCCTGGCCAGACGCTGATGACAGCACGATCGGCGCGCGCTTGGCGGCCCGCTTCAGCCGCGCGACCTGCTCCTTGAGCAGCTCCGGGCTCAGGGCGTCCACTTTAGACAGCGCCACGATCTCGGGCTTCTCGGCCAGGCCCTCGCCATAGGCCTCGAGTTCCTCCCGAACGGTCTTGTAAGCCTTGCCGGCGTGCTCGCTGGTGCCTTCGACCAGATGCAGCAACACGCGGCAGCGCTCGATATGGCCGAGAAAGCGATCGCCGAGCCCATGTCCCTCATGCGCTCCCTCGATCAGGCCAGGAATATCGGCCAACACCATCTCGCGCCCATCGACCCGCACGACACCAAGGCCGGGATGCAGGGTGGTGAAGGGGTAATCGGCGATCTTCGGCTTTGCAGCGGTAACCGTGGCAAGAAAAGTCGACTTGCCGGCATTGGGGAGGCCGACAAGCCCGGCATCGGCGATCAGTTTCAGGCGAAGCCAGACCCAGCGCTCCTCGCCCGGCAGGCCCGGATTGGCATGGCGCGGCGCCTGGTTGGTCGAGGTCTTGAAATAGGCGTTGCCGAAGCCGCCATTGCCGCCCTTGCACAGAACGAAACGCTGGCCGGATTCGGTCAGGTCGGCAATCAAGGTCTCACCGTCTTCGTCGAAGACCTGCGTACCCGGCGGCACCTTGAGCACGATCGGCGGGCCATTGGCGCCGTGCCGGTCCTTGCCCATGCCGTGTTCGCCGATCCTGGCTTTGAAATGCTGCTGGAAGCGGAAGTCGATCAGCGTGTTGAGCCCCTGCACGCATTCGATCACGACATCGCCACCGCGTCCGCCGTCGCCGCCATTGGGGCCGCCGAATTCGATGAATTTTTCACGCCGGAAGGAGACGCAGCCCGCGCCGCCGTCACCGGCCTTCACATAGATCTTGGCTTGGTCGAGGAATTTCATTGCTTCTCAGTAGTGGGCCGCGGGCCGAAGGGCAATGCGGGCGCTCACGCGGCAAGCCGTGGCGCGGCCATTTCTTCGCGAAGCGCCTGTGCAAAGCGCCGGGCCGCGAGACTAGGGCTAGGCGCGACGATGAGACCGACCGAAAGCTCGAACAGCGGTGGCAGGCCCTCGGCGGCGCCAAGCCGGCGCAGGCTCGGCGGCGCCGCACTCTCGGTGATCGCCGTGACGCAGAATCCGGCCTCGACCGCGGAGATCACTCCCGCCGTATGCGAGGAGGAAAAGACCAGCCGATGCGCCCGCCCTGCCCCGGTGAGCGCCGCCAGGACACGAGGGCGCGCCCGGCAGCCTTCGGAAAATAAAGCGAGCGGCAGAACCTCCTGCAATTCCGGGCGATGACCGCGCGCCGCAACCCAGACCAGCGGCTCGCGGCGCAGCGTTTCTCCCTTTGGCCGGACCGGATCCTGCGTGATCACGGCAATATCGAACTCGCCGGCCGCAAGCGCAGGCTCGATCCGTTTCGAGAGATCGCAACGCAGTTCCAGCTCGACACGCGGATGCTCGGCCGCAAATCGTGCGATCAGCGGACGCAAGTAGGCGTCGACATAATCGTCGGGCACGCCGACGCGCAGTCGCCCCGTGGCTGCCTCGCCGCCCAGATCAGCCAGCGCTTCGCGCTCCACCGCGAGCAGGCGGCGGGCATGACCGATCAGCCTTTCGCCGGCGTCGGTCGGTGTCACCCCACGCCGCGAGCGCTCGAGCAGCTTCTGGCCCAATTGCGCTTCGAGATCCTGGATGCGGACCGAAACCGCCGATTGCGTGCGGCCGAGCCTGACGCTCGCTGCCGTGAAACCGCCGGTCTCGGCGACCGTCACCAGCATATCGAGCGCCGCCAGATCGAAATGAGTCGCCATCGCCTCGCTCCATCGGAATTTCGAATGGAACGATGAGAATAATCCGTTTTTCCGATTGAAGGAAGCACCCTATATCGCCGGCACTGCCCGTCGCGGATGACCCTGATGACCACCCCGAGCCTCGCCCTGTCACGTCCGGCTGCACCCGGCCTTGCCATGTTCGTCGCGCTGATGACAGGCGCGACCTGCATCGGCTTTTCCGGCATCTTCGTGCGCTATGCCGATGTCGGACCGGCCGCCGCCGGCTTCTGGCGCATGCTCTTTGCCCTGCCCGTCCTCGCAGCCTGGACCGCGTTCGAACAGCGCAAGCCCAGATCGGGGGCCGCGCGCTCGGGGAGCTGGTGGCCGATCGCGCTGGCCGGGTTCGCCTTCGCCGTCGACGTGACGCTCTACAATGCCTCGCTCGGCTTCACGACGATCGCCAACGCCTCGCTGCTCGGCAATCTCTCGCCGGTCGTCGTCGTCCTGGCGGCCTGGCTCCTGCTCGGTGAGAAGCCGACCGGGCGCATCCTCGGCGCGCTTTTGCTGGCGATCGGCGGTGCGTTGATGCTGGTGCTGCCGAAATTCGCGTCTTCTACGGCCGCGGCCAGTCCGGGCAGCATTTTCGGCGACAGCCTGGCGGTCGGAGCAGCCTTCTCCTACGCCATCTACATCATCGCCATTCGCCGGGCCCGGGATTTTGCCGATGCCGGGCGCATCGGCCTGATCTCCAGCGCGCTCTGCGCCGTCTTCTGCATCGCGGTCGCGATCCTGCTTGGCGAAACCATCCTGCCGCAGAGTCTGCAGGGCTGGCTTGCGGTCATCGCGCTCGGACTCGTCTCGCATGCGCTGGGCCAGGGTTTGATCACGCTGGCGCTCGGCCAATACGGCGCCAGCGCCGCCTCGCTGGTGATGGTCTGGCCGGCACTGGTCAGCGTTCTCGCTGCCTGGGCGATCTTTGCCGAGCAGCCCTCGCCCGCGCAGGCCTTTGGCGGCGTGGCGATTCTGGCAGCCGTTCTGCTGGTGCGGAAGGGCTGAGATTTGCTGCCGGACCTGGCCCCGCCCCTCTGAAGCGGCCTGAGATTGCTCCCCCAGCCGCGGAGCACAGCAGGGTTCTGCGGCCCGATCTCGAAACTATAGACGCAAAGCCGCTTCCGCTCGGCTCCGTCCTGCCCGTCGTGTCCTGCCCGTCGACCCTACTCCGCCGCAAGCCGCGGCGGCGGCAGCTTTCCACTCATCGCCTTGGCGCTGGCTTCGCCGGGCGATTCCTCATCCCCCATGGGCTCCCAGGCCGATTCATCCTCCGGCTTGCTGAAGAAGCGGCCGAAGAGCCAGCTGAAACCACGGCCGATATCGTCCATCACCGTGTAGAAGGACGGCACGAAGACGAGGCTGAGCACGGTCGAGACGATCAGACCGCCGATCACCGCGATCGCCATCGGCGCGCGGAACTCGCCGCCATCGCCKACGCCATAGGCGGAGGGCAACATGCCCGCCGCCATCGCGATCGTCGTCATCACGATCGGCCGGGCCCGCTTGCGCCCGGCTTCGAGCAGTGAGGTGATCCGGTCCTTGCCGCGGGCGACCTCCTCCACCGCGAAATCGACCAGCATGATCGCGTTCTTGGTGACGATGCCCATCAGCATCAGCAGGCCGATATAGACCGGCATCGAGACCGGGTTATTGGTCGCGAGCAGCGCAATCACCACGCCGCCGAAGGAGAGCGGCAGCGAGAGCAGGATGGTCACCGGCTGGGCGACCGAGCCGAACAGCAGGATCAGCAGCGCGAAGACCAGCATCAGGCCAGTCGTCATCGCCGTGATGAAGCCCTGCACGACCTCGCCCTGGATCTCGGCGTCACCGGTGGCGGCAATCCTGACGCCCGCCGGCAGTCCGACCTCTTTGACGATCTCGTTGAAGGTATCCTGCGCGGTGCCGAGTTCGAAACCACGTTTCAGGTCGGCGCCGATCGCAGCCCGTCGGACGCGGTCATAGCGGTCGATCGAGCTCGGCCCCTCGCCGAAGCCGATATCGGCCACCGCCGTCAGCGGAATCGAGACGCCGCTCGTATTGGTGACACGCAGGGCGGCAATATTACGGATGTCGGCACGCGCTGCCTCATCGAGCTGGACACGGATCGGCACTAGCCGGTCGCCGGCATTGAACTTGGCAAGATTGGCACCCGCATCGCCGATCGTCGCGATGCGCACCGCTTCCGAGATTGCCTCCGGCGTGACGCCGAGCGTTGCTGCCTGCTCGAGTTTCGGGGTGACGCGCAGCTCCGGCCGGCTGAGTGAGCCAGCGGTCGCGACATTGAGGTAGCCGTCGACCTGGCGCATGCGCGCCTCGATCCGGGCAACCGCCTCGTCGAGCGCATCGCCGTCCTTGGAGAGAATCGAGAACGCCATCTCGCGCTCGCCGCGCTCGTTGACATACCAGGCCCGGRCATCGGGGACGGTGGCGAGCTTCTCGGCGATGACGACCTTCAGGTCCTTTTGCTTGACCGCACGATCGCTCTTTGGCGTCAGCATGATCGTGACCGAGGCGCGCCGGACCTCGCGCTGTCCGGTCGGCGAGGCGCCACCGAGCACGAAGACATGCCTGACCTCGGGAATCGTCTTCAGCGCGTCGACGATCTGGTCGGTCGTGACGCGGGTTTCTTCCAGCGTTGCGCCCGGCGGCAACTCGACGCTGGCGACGACACGCGCAGTGTCCTCCTCCGGGAAGAAGCCCGTCGGCAGCAAGGCCGTCGCCTGGATCGAGGCGAACAGGAAGATGAAGCCGACCACCAGGGTCACATAGGCCATGTTGAATGGCAGCTTGCGCCAGCGCCCCGTCCCATCGAAACGCGGCAGCAACGGCAGGCGGATCCGCGCGAGAGTGAGCCGCAGCAAGCCGACATAGCCGCGCATGAACGGACCAGGCCTGTCATCCTCGTGCTTCACGGGTCGCATCAGATAGGCCGCCATCATCGGCGTGATCAGTCGCGCCACCAGCAGCGAGAACAGCACCGCGATGGCAACCGTCAGGCCGAACTGGCGGAAATACTGCCCGGCGATACCGCCCATGAAGGAGACCGGCGCGAAGATCGCGACGATGGTCAGGGTGATCGCGATGACCGCGAGCCCGATTTCATCGGCCGCCTCCATCGCCGCGCGATAGGGCGATTTGCCCATCTTCATATGGCGCACGATGTTCTCGATCTCGACGATCGCGTCGTCGACCAGGATGCCGGTGACGAGCGTGATTCCGAGCAGACTGACCAGATTGAGCGAGAAGCCCAGCATCTGCATCGCCCAGAAGGTGGGGATGGCCGAAAGCGGTAGTGCGATGGCGGTGATCAGCGTCGCGCGCCAGTTGCGCAGGAAGAGGAAGACGACGAGCACGGCCAGCGCCGCCCCCTCGAACAGCGTCTCCATCGCCGCCTGGTAGTTGCCATGGGTATAGGCGACGGCATCGTCGATCAGCTTCAGCTCGATCGACGGGTAGCGCTTGTTCAGCTCGTCGATGCGCGCTGCAACCACCTGCTTGACCGAGAGCTCGCTCGAACCCTTGGAGCGGAACACCGCGAAGGTGACGACGGGCTGCTTGTCCAGGCGACTGAAGGAACGCGGCTCGGAATTGGAATCCTCGACGCGGCCAAGCTCCTTCAGCCTCACCTCGCGGCCACCGGTGAGCGAGATCTTGGTCTCGGCAAGCTCTGCTACCGTACGTGCACCGGCGAGCGTGCGAATCGCCTGTTCCTGGCCGCCAACCTCGCCGCGCCCACCGGCGAGGTCGACATTGGTCGCCCGAATCTGCCGGTTGACTTCGCCAGCCGTTGTCCCGAGCGCCAGCAACCGGTCGGGATCGAGCGAAATCCTGATCTCGCGATCGACGCCACCGTAGCGATCGACACGGCCAACGCCCTTCAGCCCCTGCAATTCGCGCGCAACGACATCGTCGACATGCCAGGAGAGTTGCTCCAGCGTCATGCCGGGCGACGATGCGCCATAGCTCAGGACCGACTGGCCCTCGACATCGATGCGCTGGATCACCGGCTCGTCGATGGTGCGTGGCAAATCCGCCCTGACCTTGGCGATGGCGTCCTTGACGTCGTTGACCGCCCGGTCGGTGTTCACCTCCAGCCGGAACTCGATCAGGGTGAGCGACTGGCCGTCGGTCAGCGTCGACATCACATGCTTGACGCCCGTGATGTTGGCGACCGCATCCTCGATGCGCTTGCTGACCTGGCTTTCAAGCTCCGCCGGCGCTGCGCCGGCCTGGGTCACTGAGACCGAGACGAAAGGCACGTCGATATTCGGCATCCGCGTGACCGGCAGTGTCGAAAACGACATCACCCCAAGCACGCAGAGCACCACGAAGAGCAGGATGGCCGGGACCGGTTTGCGGATCGACCAGGCAGAGAAATTGATGTTCATTCCGCCGGCCCCGTCAATTCGTCGCGATCGGGGTAACCGCGTCGCCGTCGCGCACGAAAGTGCCCGCGCGCGCGACCACGGTCTCGCCTTCGGCGAGACCGGAGGTGATCTCGATCCGGCCGTTTCCGGTCAGTCCCAGCGTCACCTTCTTGGTGCTGACCTTGCCGTCCTTGACGCTCTGCACCAGCGCTCCATTGCGCGAATAGGTGATGGCGGAGAGCGGCAGGGTGATGCTCGTCTTGCGCCCGGTTTCGATCACCCCGCGAGCAAAGGAGCCAAGCGCGACCGGCGGATTATCCTTAAGGGCGATTCGCACGCGCCCGAGCCGAGACGCCTTGTCGACCTGCGGTGCAATCAACCTGATCTCACCGACGAGCGGCTTCTGGGCTCCCGCCGGCGTGACTGCGACCCTCTGGCCGAGCTTAAGCGAGCTAAGTTCGACCTCCGCGACATCCGCCTCGAGTTCGATCGCACCATCGGCGATGATGCGGAAGAGGGGTTCGGTAGCGGCCAGGGGCGCCATGGCGCCAAGCTTGGCGCGGCGCTGGCTGACGATTCCGGCTGCGGGAGCCTTGATCTCGGTACGCGCGAGCTTCACGGCGATATCGCGCTCCTGCGCCTTGGCCAGCGCAAGATCTGCTGTCGCGATGGCAAGCGCATGCTGCGCCGAGTTGACGCGGGCGACCGTCGTCCTCGCCGCCGCAGACCGGAGATCGAAGGTCTCGATGCTGGCATTGCCCGAATCGCGCAGGGCCTTGGTCCGCTCGAAAGCATTCTCGGCCTGAACACGATTGGCTTCCGCTTCGCTGACCTGGGCCCTGGCCTGGGCGATCGCTGCTTCGGCACGCGCGATCTGTGCCTCGTTTTGGGTGTGAAGGACGTCAAGCGTCGTCCGAGAGAGGCGTGCCAGCACCTGGCCCGCCGTCACGCGGTCCCCCTCTTCCGCAAGGATCTCGACGAGCGCGAAGCCATCGATCTCTGGCGAAACCAGAACCTCGTCGCGCGCGATCATCGAGCCGGAGACCACGACGCTCTGCACGAT
>NZ_JBFTZN010000187.1:0-11624 GCF_056406775.1 Allobosea sp. P1_A7 | reverse complement strand
CATATAGGCCGGCTTCAGATCCTCGAGCGAAACGGCAGGAACGGAGAAGCGTTGATTGTCGAGCGCCGCATAGCGCTCAGCCGCCAGCGGGTCGACGGTCGGGATGGCATTCGCGATCTGCGGCGGCGGCAGCGAGGTCGTCGTGCAGGCGCCGGCCAGGAGCGGAAAGCCGACGGCGGAGAGGACCATCCTGACCGCCTTGCGGCGCGATGGCAGCATCGCCGAGCGAGTCTGCAGTCTCATCGTGCCGCCTGCTTTCCGCGTGCATCGGCGACGACCTGCTTGAAGCCCTTGTAGTCGAGCGTCGAGGTCCGGAACGGTCCGACCAGATAGGTTGGCGTGCCCTGCAGGCCCAGCGAATCCGCTTGCGCCAGATTGCGCCGCAGCTGTGCCGTGATCTTCTCTGCATTCGCATCGAGATCGGCCTGCAGGCGGTTCATGTCGACGCCTGCGCCCTTGACCGCCGTCAGGATCGTGTCCTTCGAGCTCAGCCGGCCGGGAAGCCCCATCAGAGCCTTGTGAACGGCCTCGTAGCGCCCCTGATAGCCGGCACCGAGCGCGATCTGCGACGCAAGGACGGAGGATTCGCCCAGGATCGGCCATTCCTTGTAGACAAGGCGGATCTTGCCATCCTCCCTGACGACGCGCGCGAGGTCGGGGGCGGATTTCTTGCAGTAGGGGCAGTTGTAGTCGAGGAAGGCAACGATCGTGACATCGCCCTTCGGGTTCCCGCCAGCCGGCGCTTCGGGATCATTGAGGATTCCTTCGACATCGATGGTTTGGGCCATCGCCATGGGCGAGATGAAGGGCGCAGCGGCCAGCGCGGCCGCAATACGAATGAGGWTTCTGCGATTCATGCTGGGTTCCGCTCAGGCTTCCGGGTCCGGATGGACGAATGAGGTCTGGCACCGCACGGCACGCCGGACGGCATGGCCATGCGCTGCGCAAAGGATGCCCCCGGGTCGGAAATCCACCTTAAGCCAGCCTTAAGCCGCGCCAGCGAGGGAGGGCGTGGCCAATGGAGAGAACCGAAATGCGTATCCTCGTCGTCGAGGATGATCCTGTTCTGTCGGACGGGCTGAAAGTCGGGCTCGGGCTTGCCGGCGCGACGGTGGACCGCGTCGAGACCTGCGCCGAGGCGCTGGCCGCGCTCGCGACCTCCTGTTTTGACGCCGTGGTGCTCGATCTGATGTTGCCGGATGGGTCCGGGCTCGACGTGCTGAAGGAGATGCGGGGCAAGTCCGACCGCACGCCCGTCCTCCTCCTGACGGCGCTCGACGAGGTCGCAGACCGGATCCGCGGCCTCGATGCCGGCGCCGACGACTATCTCGGCAAACCCTTCGATCTCGACGAGCTGGCGGCCAGGGTGCGCTCCGTGGCGCGCCGAAATGCCGGTCGGGCCGCGCCCGTCATGGCTGCGGGCGCCATCATGCTCGACCCCGCAACGCTTGCTGCCAGCGTCGCCGGCACGCCCGTCACGCTCTCACGGCGCGAATTCGCAGTGCTGTCGGCACTCATGGAGCGTCCTGGCGCGGTCCGCTCGAAGGGTGAAATCGAAGACCGGCTCTATGGCTGGCAGGAGGATATCGAGAGCAACGCCGTCGAGGTCCATATCCACAATCTGCGTGCCAAGATCGGCCGCGACGCGATCGAGACCGTGCGCGGCCTCGGCTACCGGATGAGACAGGTGACGAAATGAGGCCTGGGCCATGACCTCCCTGCGCACGCGCCTCTTCGTCATCCTGATTGCCGCCACCGGGCTGATCTGGCTCAGCGCGGTCGCCTGGATCTATCTCGACAGTAGGTCCAAGCTGGAACATGTGCTCGACACCCGCCTGCAGGAGGCGGCGAAGATGGTGCATTCGCTGGTCGACGCCGGCCGGATGCCGGACACCGCGATCGCCGGACTGCCCGGCGCGACGGTCGAGCCGGCATTCTACGAGCGCCAGCTATCCTGCCAGATCTGGTCTCTCGACGGCCGGCTGGTTGCCCGTTCCAGCGGTGCGCCGGGCTCCCAGCTGACCGATCAGGCCGCCGGCTTCTCCGATCGAACGGTCGATGGCGAACGCTGGCGGGTCTACGCGGTCGAAGATGCCCAGAAGGGCATTCGCGTCATGGTCGGCGATCGCATCGGCTTGCGTCATGGGCTGGTCAACGACCTGATCACCGGGCTTCTCGCGCCCGCGCTGCTGATCGCCCCGTTGCTCGGCCTGCTGATCTGGCTCAGCCTCGGCCGGGGCTTGCGCCCGCTCGCGACCATGGCTGCGGAACTCAAGTCCCGTGACGCCGAGGACATGCGTCCCCTCGCGGCCGCCGAAGCCCCCATCGAGGTCCGGCCGCTTGCGCAGGCGCTGAACGGTCTGTTCGACAAGGTTGCGGCCGCTCGCCGCCACGAGCGCGAGATCACGGCCTTCGCTGCCCATGAATTGCGAACCCCGCTGGCTGGCTTGAAGACTCAGGCGCAGATCGCGCTGGCCACGACCGACGCATCGATCAGGGAAGGCGCGCTGCGCCAGATCCTGATCTCGGTGGACCGGACGGCCCGGCTCGTTCGGCAGCTGCTGACGCTCGCAAAGCTCGAGACTGAACAGCAGGCTCCAGCCACGAGTCGTGTCCGGGTCAGCGGGCTCCTCGCCGAGATCATCGACAATGCGGCTCCGGCGGCCGGCATCGACGTCGAGATCGACCCTGGGCTCGCAGCCCTGGATGTGCCAGGTGACCGCGAGAGCCTCGCCCTGGCGCTGCGCAATCTGCACGAAAACGCAATCCAGCATATGCCGCGCGGTGGTGTCGTATCCTGGCGTCCGACGGCCGAGGGTCGCGGCGTCGCGGTATTCGACCAGGGCCCCGGTATCCCCCAGGAGGAACTCGGCCTGGTCACGCAACGCTTCTACCGCGGTCGCCACAAGAGCCCGACAGGCACAGGGCTCGGCCTGACCATCGTCGACATCGCCGCCAGGCGCGTCGGAGCGCTGCTCGTGCTGAGCAACCGCACAGACGGCCCGGGATTGCAGGCGGCGCTCCTCTGGAACGACGGTTCGCTGCAGCGCTGAAGCAGCGGCCTGAAGGGTGGATTGCGCTACTCGGGCCGCTGCAAACAGGTGGTTAGGTCAGTGCTTCGCGAAGACCGTCGTCTCGCCATCTGCCCCGACCAGAAGCGTCTCATACCGGTCCGGCGTCACGCCCTCGACCTCCATGCCGGGAGATCCGACCGGCATGTCGGGCACCGCCAGGCCGATTGCAGCCGGCTTGTCCTGCAGCAGCTTGCGGATGTCCGGGGCCGGCACATGGCCTTCGATGAAATACCCCTCGATGATCGCGGTATGGCAGGACTGGACCCTATCGGGCACGCCGACCAGGCGCTTGCTTGCTGCCATGTCCTTGCTCTCGACGACCTTGGGCGAGAACCCCGCCTGTTCGAGATGCTTGACCCAGGACTTKCAGCAGCCGCAGCTCGGGCTGAGATGGACCTGGATGGACTGGGCCGCCGCCGGAGCAGCGAAGAGCGCGAGCATCAGCGCGGTAGCAAGGGTTTTCATCGTTCTCTCCAGATAGACATCATGAGCGGGCCGGGTTCGCGGCCGGCAAGGGAAAGCGCCCCGTCGTCAGCGCATCCGCGAATTGCTGTTCGCTGGCAGCCAGCGTCGGCAACGTCACCGTGACCCGGAGGCCTCCTTCCGCCCGGTTGGCGAGCAAGATCTCGCCGCCATGGGCATGAATGACCGCGCGCGCGATCGTCAGCCCGAGTCCGGTACCGCCGGTTTCCCGGCTGCGCGATTCCTCGAGCCGGACGAATGGCTGGAAAGCACGCTCGACCTCCTGCTCGGGAATGCCCGGCCCGTCATCCTCGATGATGAAGCTCAGGCCGGTCGGTGTCTCCGATATGGCGATCGAGACCTGATCGCCATATTTCACCGCGTTACCGATCAGGTTCCAGAATGCGCGCTTCAAGGCGAGCAGTCGCCCGAGTACGCGGCCATGACCGAGTCCGCTGAGCGTGATCGTTCGCCCCTGATCGATATGGTCGTCGACGATGGTTTCGATCACTGAGACGATGTCGAGTGGACGGATCGCCTCGCTGGAGACGCCGCCGCGCAGGAATTCGAGCGTCGAATCGATCATCGCCTCCATTTCGGAAAGGTCGGCATCGACCAGATCGCGCGTCGCATCGTCCTCCATCAGCTCCGAGCGCAGCCGCAGACGCGTGATCGGCGTGCGCAGGTCATGCGAGACCGCCGCCAGCGCCTGCATGCGCTCGGCGACGAGGCGCTGGATGCGCTCGCCCATGGTGTTGAAGGCGCGCGCCGCCCGGCGCACCTCAGCGGGGCCGACCTCGCTGAGCGGTGTCGGGGCCTGGTCGAGGCTGAAGCGCTCGGCTGCCAGCGCAAGGTCGCGCAGCGGCCGCGTCGCCCAGCGCAGCAGCAGCACGCCGATGACGATGATCGCCACGCCGAAACAGATCATGATCGCCAGCACGTTCCAGTCGGCATGCTGCGCGGCCCCGAGCGTCGTCGAGGAGAAATTGACCCAGGAGCCGTCGTCCAGCCTGACCGAGACCAGCATCATATGGCGATCGGCATCTCCCTCTCCGGCGCCTGGGGCCCCGCCATCGGCATAGCCTAGGCGAAACGATTCCGATGCGAGCTCAGGCGCGAGTTCCTTCAGCCGTGCCGCCATCGCCTGCGTGCGTTCGGTTTTCGGCGCGGTACCGAGGACGAGGCTGACATTGCTCCAGTGCACCTCCAGGCTCGCGCTCGACAGATCATGGGCGACGCGATCGCGCTCTGCATCGTGCACGTTGCCGGCGATCGCGCGCTTGATCGTGACAATGCGCTCCGCCAGCGCCTTGTCGCGCTGCACATTGGCCATGCTGTCGACGCTGACGCGATAGGCCCAGTAGCCGGCGAAATGGAAAGCCAGCAGCGCCGCGACGAGGATCAGGATGGCGCGGCCCGCAACCGTGTCGGGCCAGCGCGGACGGAGGGACTTGCTCATGCCGGCTCACCCTCGCGCGCCTGCACGGTCGGCGTGAACATGTAGCCCGAGCCTCGGATGGTCTTGATCAGCTGGCTGCCATTCGTATCCGCCTCGAGCTTGCGGCGCAGGCGGCTGATCTGGACATCGATCGTCCTGTCGAAAGGGTCGTCACTGCTGCGCGTCTTGGCAAACTGCATCAGCGCCTCTCGCGAGAGCACCCTGTTGGCGTGTTCGGCAAAGGCAAGCAGCAGGTCGAACTCGCCAGTCGAAAGATCGACCAGCGTTCCCGACGGCGACAGCAATTCCCGGCGGCGCAGATCCATCGTCCAGCCATCGAAGCCTATCTGCTCGCTGGCGCGATCACTCGGCTCGCCCCGGCGGATGCGCGTGCGCCGCAGCACGGCCCGAACCCGCGCCAGCAGCTCGCGTGGACTGAACGGCTTGGTCACATAGTCATCGGCGCCGACCTCGAGCCCCTGTATGCGGTCGCTCTCCTCGCTACGGGCCGTCAGCATCACGATCGGCACCGGCGAGATCGCGCGGATATCGCGGCAGAGTTCAATCCCCGAACGGCCCGGCAGCATCAGGTCGAGAATGACGAGGTCGATCTCGCTGCGTTTGAGGATGTCGAACATYGCATCGCCATCGGCGGCGCCGCTGACCTGATAGCTATGCCGCTGCAGGAAGCGCGCGACGAGCAGGCGGATCTGCGGGTCGTCGTCGACCACCAGCACATGGCCGTGATCCTCGGCCTGAACGCTTGCAGGGATTGGGTTCAACTTCGGACTTCCGACTGGACGGGCGAGGAGTGATCGGTACGCGGCTCAAGGGTCAAGATAACGCCTGCTTGCGCCAAATGCGCGGATCGCTTCGCAACAATTTGTAACGGACGCGGCCGGAGCGCCGTTGCTAGTCAGACGTCACCACGCCGCTGGAGACGCCGAATCGCAATGATTGCAAGACCACTCCTCCTCRCAACCCTTGCGATCGTGCTCGGCGCCTGCGCCGGCAAACCGCTGCCTGACTATCTCGCACGTCCGGCCGATCCGAACGTGAACGTCCCCGCCCCTGCCTATCAGACCGTCACTGCCGGCAGCACCGTGCTGCGCCCGGCCGAGCCGAAGGACTGGCGTGAACTCAATCGGCGCGTTGGACCGCAGCCATGACCGAAGGACCGATCACTGTGGCCACGCCTGCGTCCATCCCTTTCCGGTCGATCATGCGCTTCCCGTCTGTTTCCCGCCTCGCCCTTGTCGCCGGCATGGCCGCGCTCCTTGGCGGTTGCGCGACCTTCTCCGCCGATGGCGGCATCGGCCCGGCGCAGAATCTCGCCTTCAGCGAGCTGAAGAAGGACGTGGTCAAGATCAATGATGCCGGGGCGGCGATCAGCGCCAAGGCTGGCGTCGACCAGCTGCTAAGGAAACCGCTGACGGCCGATTCCGCGGTGCAGATCGCGCTGCTCAGCAATCGCGGCCTGCAAGCCGCCTTCAATGATCTCGGCATTGCCGAGGCGCAGATGGTCGCGGCGAGCCTGCCGCCCAATCCCCGCTTTGGCATCTCCAAGCTTTCAGGACGATTTGAACTGGAGATCGAGCGCCAGGTCGCAGGCAGCCTCTTCGCGCTTGCGACATTGCCGGCGCGCGCCGCAATCGCCCGCGAGACATTCCAGACCGCACAGTTGCGCGCCGCCGAATCCGTGCTGAAGCTGGCAGCCGACACGCGCCGGCAGTATTACCGGGCCGTCGCCGCCAATGCGCAGGTCGGCTTCTTCGAGCAGGCCAAGAACTCCACCGACGCCGCCTCCGAGCTGTTCAAGCGGCTCGGCGAGTCCGGCGGCATCAACAAGCTCGATCAGGCCCGCGAATTCGCCTTCGACGCCGAGCTCGGCGCCCAGCTCGGCCAGGCACGCCTGCTGCAGCGCCAGGAGCGCGAACGCCTCGTGCGGCTGCTTGGCCTGTGGGGCGACGAGCTGAAGTTCCAGATCCCCGCCAATCTTGCGCCCCTTCCGCAAATCCAGAGTGCCAAGGCGATCGAAGCCGAGGCCTTGCGCAAGCGGATCGATCTGCAGATCGCCCGCGGCGATCTCGACGCGCTGGCGAAGTCGCTGGGCCTCACCAACGCAACCCGCTTCGTCAACGACGTCGATCTGCTCGGCCGGCGCACCTATGACCGTGGGCGCAGGGCTCTGGCCGATGGTGACGTCGAGCGGGAGTCGAAGCGCAGCACCACGCTCGAACTCGAAATCGAGATCCCGATCTATGATTTCGGACAGTCGCGCGTGGTCCAGGCCGAGCAGAACTATATGCAGGCCGCCAACAAGCTTGCCGAGAAGGCCGTCAATATCCGCTCGGAAGCGCGCGAAGCCTATACCAGCTATCGCGCCACCTATGACATCGCTCGGCAATACCAGAATAACGTCCTGCCGCTGCGCAAGATCATCCAGGACGAGTCGCTGCTGCACTATAACGGCATGCTCGTCGATGTGACGCAGCTCATCACCGATGCGCGCGGGCGCATCCTGTCGAATGTCGCCGCGATCAATGCGCGCCGCGATTTCTGGATCGCCCATACCGACCTCAAGCACGTCGTGATCGGCGGTGGCGGCACCGGTGGCGGTGGAGCGACCGCCGCCGCGAGCACCGGTGGCGACGGCGGCGGCGCAGGCCATTAGCGAGCAAGGAACGACACCATGACCATGTCACGCAGAGGCTTCATCGGCTCGTCCGGCCTCGTCCTTGCCGGTGCGACAGCCGTCTCCGGCCGCACCGCCTTCGCTTCGGTCCCCGAGGCGCCGACCATGACGGACGCCTCGACCCAGGCACCACTGGTTCCAACCAGCGGGCCGGATTACCAGCCGGTCGCCACTTTGAACGGCTGGACCCTGCCCTGGCGGATGAACGGCGACTGGAAGGAGTTCCATCTCGTCGCCGAACCGGTCGAGCGCGAGCTCGCGCCGGGCATGAAGGCCTATCTCTGGGGCTATAACGGCCAGTCGCCGGGCCCCACCATCGAGGCCGTGGAGGGCGACAAGGTCCGCATCTTCGTCACCAACAAGCTGCCAGAGAACACGACGATCCATTGGCATGGCCAGCGTCTGCCCAACGGCATGGATGGCGTCGGCGGGCTGAACCAGCCGCATATCCCGCCGGGCAAGACCTATGTCTACGAGTTCCTGCTGCGGCGCTCCGGCACCTACATGTACCACCCGCATTCGGACGAAATGGTCCAGATGGCGATGGGCATGATGGGCTTCTTCGTCGTTCATCCCAAGGACCCGGCCTTCCGCCGCGTCGACCGTGATTTCGTCTTCCTGCTCAATGCCTTCGACATCGAGGCCGGCTCCTATGTGCCGAAGGTCAACACGATGCTCGACTTCAACCTGTGGTGCTGGAACAGCCGGGTCTTCCCGGGGATCGATCCTTTCGTCGTGGCAAAGAACGACAAGGTGCGCATCCGCTTCGGCAATCTGACGATGACGAACCATCCGATCCACATGCACGGCTACGAGTTCAAGGTCTCCTGCACGGATGGCGGCTGGGTCGATCCAGCGGCCGCCTGGGACGAGGTCTCGATCGATGTCGCGGTGGGCCAGATGCGCGCCTTCGACTTCGTCGCCGACGAGCTCGGCGACTGGGCGATCCATTGCCACAAGTCGCACCACACCATGAATGCCATGGGCCACTCGGTGAAAACCTATATCGGCGTCGGCAAGAAGGACATTGCCAAGCGGATCGCCAAGATCGCGCCGGGCTATATGCCGATGGGCTCCAACGGCATGGGCGAGATGGGCGCGATGGAAATGCCCCTGCCGAACAACACTCTGCCGATGATGACGGGTTTCGCGCAGTTCGGCCCGGTTGAAATGGGGGGCATGTTCTCGGTCGTGAAGGTCCGYGAGGGCCTCGCCCAGAACGACTACAAGGACCCCGGCTGGTTCAAGCACCCGGAAGGCACCGTCGCCTACGAATTCAAGGGCGCYACGCTGACCGAGGCACCCCGTGCGACTGCGCCCGACAGCGGCGTGCAATCAGCCGACTGGCGCGTGAAGGATCCGCGCAAACCCCGACTCGGCCCGGATGGCAAACCGCTGCCCGCGGCCAAGGCCGGCGGCCATTCCAACCACTGAGCGTCCATCGACATCCCTTCGGGAGAGGAACCATGTCAAAGCAGTTCACGAAACTCGGCTTGGCGGCTGTGGCCGTCATGTTCTCCGCCGCCGCAGCGCTGGCCGGTCCTGGCGGAGCCGGGCACGGCCATGGCGACGAGACCGCCTATGGCAAGCCGGGCGATCCCAAGAAGCCGGCCCGGCTGATCCAGATCGCCATGGCCGAGCGTGACGGCAAGATGCAGTTCATCCCGGACAGGATCGAGGTCCGGCGCGGTGAACAGATCCGTTTCCAGCTGCGCAACAATGGCGAGCTCGATCACGAGCTGGTCGTGGCGACGCTCGAGGAGAACCTCAAGCACGCCGTCGAGATGCAGAAGAACCCCGACATGGAGCATGACGATCCGAACGCCAAGCGCCTCTCCCCCAAGAAGACCGGGGAGATCGTCTGGCAGTTCACCAAGGCCGGGCAGTTCGATTTCTCGTGCCTGATCCCCGGCCACCGCGAAGCCGGAATGACCGGCACCATCACCGTCAAGTGACCGCGGCAACCCTCACATCACGATGGAGACCATGATGCGCAGACTTCTCACGATCGCGCTCGTTAGCGGCAGCCTTGCTGGCGCGGCCCTGGCGCAGGACGCAGCTCTGGTGAGCGCGACGGTCAAGAAGGTCGATATGGCTCACGGCAAGATCACGCTTGATCACGGCCCGATCAAGAACCTCGACATGGACGGCATGACGATGGTGTTCAAGGCCGCCGACCCGGCCATGCTCAAGGAGTTGAAGGCCGGCGAAAAGGTCAAGTTCACCGCCGAGCGCGTCAACGGTCAGATCACCGTCACCTCGCTGCAGAAGGCGAAGTAAGCACGGCGGTGACCCGCAACTCGGCGGGCAGCGGGCGCGATCGGTTCTTCGCGGCACTCGCTGCCCTCGTCATATCCGCTCCATCCCCTGGCGCCGCAAGCGACGGTGACCTGCAACGCGCCCTGCTCGAATCCGGTTGTGCCAACGCCAAGGTCACTAGGCTGCCCGATCAGCGCAAGATCGTCATCTACCGGGCGAACTGCCTCAGTACCGAGCACAAGGTGATCGAACTGGTCTGCATCGCTGGTCGTTGCACAGCAAGCAGCCCCTCGTCGGAGGACGAGCGGGACAGGTAGCCGATGAGCCCCTTGCCGACAGTCCGCTCAGGGGAAAGAGCACAATGGAAAGAAGGCCGGCAGCGCAATCATCGCTGCCGGCCTTCCTTTTTGGCTTCAAGCGGCGTCACAGGTCCTGCGGCATCGGCCTTGCCGGATGCTTCGGCGCCCGCAGCGAGGCGACGATCGTCCAGGCAATGATCCCGACCGTCACCGCCGCAAGCACCGCCGCGATCGGTCGATTGACCAGGCCGATCAGGCTGCCGTCGGACTTGATCATCGAGTTGATGAAATACTCCTCCAGCAGCGGGCCGAGCACCACGCCAAGAATGACCGGCGCAACCGGAAAGCCGTTCTCCTCCAGCACGAAGGCAAGCGCACCGAAGGCCAGCATCAGCCCGACATCGAAGAGCGAGTTGTTGATCGCATAGGAGCCGACGATGGCGAAGAGCAGGATGATCGGCATCAGGATCTTGCGGGGCACCTGCAGCACCCGCGAGGCCACCTTGATGATCGCCCAGCCGAGCGGCAGCATCAACAGGTTGGCAATGACGAAGACGAGAAACAGCGCGTAGACGTTCTCGGGATTGTTGACGAAGATCGTCGGCCCCGGCGCCATGTTCTTCATCATCAGGACACCGATGGCGATCGCGGTGATCGAGTCGCCGGGAATGCCGAAGACGAGAGCCGGAATCCAGGCGCCGGCAAGCGAGCTGTTATTGGAGGCTCCTGCCTCGATCAGTCCTTCGGGGTGACCCGTGCCGAATTTCTCGGGCGTCTTCGAGAAGCGCTTGCTCATCGCATAGGACATCCAGGCCGCCATGTCGGCGCCGCTGCCGGGCTGGATGCCGACGACGGTCCCGAGCGCGCTGCCGCGAACAAGCTGCCACGGGTACTGCTTGGTCAGCCGCCACATATTGGCGAAGATCGGCCCCATCTTCTTGATGACGATCTGCGGCGCGCTTCCGTCCGAGATCATGTGGCGCATCACCTCCGAGCAGGCGAACATGCCGACCATCATCGGGATCAGCGAGACACCGCCGAGCATCTCGGTGGAGTCGAAGGTGAAGCGCGGCTGGCCGGCCGGATTGTTCATGCCGACAAGCGAGATCATCAGGCCGATCAGCAATGCGATACAGGCCTTGAGCGGCGTCGAAGAGCCAATGAAGACTGCCCCGCCGAGACCGAGCATGACGATCCAGAAGAACTCGACCGAGCCGAAGCCAAGTGCGAAATCGGCGATGGCCGGGGACGCCGCCATCATCACCGCGGTTCCGAACAGGCCACCGAGAACCGAGAACCAGAGCCCGATGCCGAGCGCCAGCTCAGGCTCGCCCCGCAGCGTCATCTGGTAGGAATCGTCGACATAGGCCGCYGAGGCCGGCGTGCCGGGAATGCGC
>NZ_JBFTZN010000186.1:0-11650 GCF_056406775.1 Allobosea sp. P1_A7 | reverse complement strand
GGCTTGTCGTGACGCTCATCGCGGTCTGGCAGGTCGTCGGCACCTGGAGGTCAGCGACACATCACGCGGAGCGGCGTGCGGCCTTGAGCCTGGGCGCTTTCTGGTCCAGGGCCGCCAAGGTCAGTCTCGGTCTCGGCGTTCTCAGGTTCCTGAGCGATCTGGTCAACGGGGCAGCGCCTCAGCTCGCCGAGCTCTACGACATGGCCTGGAGAGGCGACCCTCGGCTTCCAGGCTATTCCTTGCGGGTCATGCGAGATGGGACGGAGATCGAGATCACAGGCGGGATCAAATTCGGACTGGCTGCGGATTTCGAGCGCGTGATCAAGGCCTCGCCTCGGATCAAGGTCGTCCATCTGCACAGTTTTGGAGGGCGCCTCGGAGAGGCCGAGAAGCTGCGACAGAACATCGAGGCGCGCGGACTGATCACTTATGTTTCCGCGCGGTGCGAGTCCGCCTGCACGCTTATCTTTGCAGGCGGCCGCGAGCGATGGGCGCCCCGGTCCGGTGGCCTCGGCTATCACGGCCCAGCCTTTCCCGGCATGACAGCGGCGGATCTGGCTCCGTCCGTATTGGCCTGGAAGGCCGCCTATGTTGAAGCTGGACTGTCCACCAGTTTTGTCGACCGCGGACTCGCCGTGCCCAGCGACAAGATGTGGCGGCCGACCATCCAGGAGCTTGTCGCCGCAAACGCGGTCACGCACCAAGCGACTGGGAGTGAGTTTGCGATATCGGGCTATGGTGCCAACCCTACGCCTGACCAGCTGCTATCACCGTACCGAAAGGGCTGGCCGGCTCTGGCAGCGATCCAGGCGCGCCTTCCTGACGACTACGAGCGCATCAGGCGCGTCTTCGCCGATGGGTTCACAGCCGGAGCCACCGAGGACCAGATCATCGCGGACTACAGGGCTGTGCTGGCACGATTGTTGGCAGTCCACAGATCAAAGGCCGACGATCAGGTGCTGATCGATCAGGCGAATCTCCTGATCGATCAGTATCGGGCGCTTGGGCGCTCGGATCCTACGCTGTGCTATCAATATGCTGCCTTTGGTGGCGGCAAAGTGAACACAGCGGGAGCGCTCTCCGATGAGCTCACTCAGCGCGATCTGATGCTGCAGGAACAAATGATCATGACCTCCGGCCCGCATCCGCCGATTCCCGAAGCAGTCTCGGACGTCTTGCTGAGCAAAGTCCGGCAGTCGCTGATCCGTCGCTATGGCGCTGACCGGATTGCGATTTTTGCTGCAGAGACGGTCGCGCCTGCGCAGCATGCCGATTACTGCGCGATATCGACCGCGTTCTATCAGGAGATTGTCGCGATGCCCCCAGCGATGGCCAGCACGCTGCTCAGGGCGCTTGAAGCGCAATAGATCGTGCGGTCCCCTTTTGCAGGGCCGGTACGACGATCCCGTTCTACGAATACGCCGCGCGGGGCCGAGCGCAGATCCCGCTATTCCTCGGCAAAGCGCCGGGTTACTCTGGCCCGATGGAAGCCCCGCATCGCGCCTTTGGCCGGGTCGGCAACAGGGTACAGCCCTCGCGGCTGGCGCCGACCGCCTTTGCCGTCGCTGTGCTTGGCCTGTGCTTCCTTGCCGGCGAAATGATCGCAGGCGATCTCGCGCGCCTCGACATGGCGGTGCTGGCTGCTTTCAGAAGCGCCGGTGATCTGGGGCAGCCGCTTGGCCCGGCATGGCTGAAGGAGGCGGGCCGCGATATCACGGCATTGGGCAGCTTTGCCATTCTCGGCATTCTGTTCGCTGCGACGGTCGGCTATCTCATCCTGATCGGCAGGCGGGATGCGGCGAAGCTCGTGAGCGTGACCGTAATGGGCGGAGCTGTGGTCAGCGCCGCGCTCCAGCTCTGGCTCGACCGGCCGGGCCCCGACGGGCCCTATATCRTCTTCACCGCGAGCTTTCCGAGCGAGCATGCGACACTGTCCGCGATGACATTCCTGACGCTTGGCGCCTTGCTATCCCAGCTGGCGACCGACAAGCGGGTCAGGGTCTATCTGATGTCCCTTGCGATCATCCTGACTTTGGCGGTCGGCCTCAGCCGCATCTATCTCGGCGTGCATTATCCCAGCGATGTCCTGGCAGGATGGTGCATCGGCAGTGTCTGGGCCGCGCTCTGCTGGACTCTTGGACTTCGTCTCCAGCAACGCCGCGACGATCAAGAGCCGGCGGCGGTGCCGGCTGAATCATAGCCCTGCCTCGGCGTTCGACAGACGGCCTCGCGCTTCCACGTCCAATGGCGCCGACATTCGCTGCCTGGGCGCGCTGAAGCGCCGGCTATTCAGGCACCGCCCTTGCGGCCGGCAACGGGCAGGTCGAGCAATAGCTGCGCTCGGGAACGAGATAGCGGATGCAGCAGATCCGGCGCCGCCGGCCGCTTCCCTCATCCGGATCGGTATAGGACACGGGCTTGAAGAGCGGGTTGGGCTTGCCATTCGGCAAGCGTGCGCTCTCCAGAAAGCTCAAGGCCTCGGCGACGGCGTCATTGACGCCCATGGCGCGTTCGATGCGCCGCACGACGAATTCGAACATGTTGCCGGCATTGCTCCAGAGCACTTTTCGCGAGACGCCGGCAGCCGCCGACAGCGCCAGGACCATGGGCTCGATATGTCCCTGGATCAGCGGCATGAAGCGCGGGCCTTCATCAGCCGGGGCCGCATTGCTCCCGATGCCGCGCAGGTGGATGTGGCGTGTCGCGCCATCGGGACCGAAGGTGCAGCCAATGGCGGCCAGGTCGATATCGACCGCCCTTTGCGCCATCAGCGCGAGCGCCAGATAAGGCGGCAGCAGCGTGGCGAAATGCTGTTTCGACCAGAGCGAGGCGATCGCGCGGCGGTCGCCTCCAGGGCATTGCTGGGAATAGAGCGCGAGCAACTCGGCCAGCCGCGCGGCATCGCCGAGATCGCTGCCCGGCGAAGGGGCCGGCGCATCCGCCGCCAGGACGAAACGGTCGCCATAGGCCGCCAGTTCGCCAGAAAAGAGCGGCGCAAACGCCGGAATGGTCATTGTGCCGCTTCGGATGCTAGGTCGGTATCACCTGGCGCGCGGGCGGGTCATAGGCCTGGATCGGCGGCAGATTGCCGTCGAAACGCTCGACCTGGACGGTCGTCAGCTGCCCCGTGCAGCCCTGCGCCAGCGCCGAGGTTCCGACATCCCGGGTCAGGACATTGGGGTTGCCGTGGACGCAGAGCGATTTGTCCTCGCTCGGGTCGGCGGGATCATACCAGGCACCGGTCGGGAGCTGGATCACGCCCTGGCGGATGCCACCGGTGACGCGTATGCCGGCAAGGCAGGCGCCCCGCTCGTTCGAGATCCGAATGATGTCGCCATCGGCGATGCCGCGCGCGGCCGCGTCCGCGGGATGCATGCTGGCGACCTCGCGGCCGCGGTGCTTGGCCTCGCTGCTATGGCCGCCGAAGTCGAACTGGCTGTGCAGCCGCGTGCGCGGCTGGTTCGCGACCAGCACATAGGGCGAGGCCTTGTCCGGCACATTGGTCGGCCCGAGCCAGGTCGGGTGGCCCGGGCAATCCGCCTCGCCAAAGCTCGCGATCGTCTCCGAATAGATCTCCAGCTTGCCGGTCGGCGTCGGCAGCGGATGCCCCGCGGGGTCCTCGCGGAATTTCCGCAGGCGCCCGCCATCATCGGGCAGTTGTGGCAGCTCAAAACCCTCGCCCGCCCAGAATTCCTGGAAGCTCGGTGCCGGCAGGCCCTGGGCCGCGAGTTCGACGCGCGTCGGCTCGTAGAGATGCTCCAGCCATTGCCGCACCGTACGGCCCTCGGTGAAGGCCTGGCGTGTGCCGAGCCGCTCGGCGAGATCGGCGAAGATCGCGTAGTCGTCGCGCGCTTCCCCATAGGGCTCGACGACGGGCTGCATCGGGACGAGCCGCGGGTCGTTGGAACTGCCGCCGATATCCTCGCGCTCCAGCGTCATCGTGCAGGGCAGCACGATGTCGGCATGGCGCGCCGTCGCCGTCCAGGCCAGCTCGTGCACGACCAGTGTGTCGAGCCGGGCGAAGGCCTGGCGCAGGCGGTTCAGGTCCTGATGGTGGTGGAACGGATTGCCGCCGGCCCAGTAGACCAGCTTGATCTCGGGATAGGTTCGGGTCTGGCCGTTATAGCGATAGCTGGTCCCCGGGTTCAGCAGCATGTCGGCGATGCGGGCGACCGGAATGAAGTCGGACACCCCATTCCGACCCTGCGCGAAGGTCGGCACCGGCACGGCATTGTAGCGCCGCCCGTAATAGGCGATTGCGCCCAGCCCATAGCCATAACCGCCGCCCGGCAGGCCGATCTGGCCGAGCGCAGCCGCCAGCACCATGCCCATCCAGACCGGCTGCTCGCCGTGCTCGGCGCGCTGCAGCGCATGGGCGACGACGATCAGCGCGCGCCGGCCATGCAGCCGTGTCGCCAGCGCCGTGATCGCATCGGCCGGAACGCCGGCAATCGCCGCGGCCCAGGCCGCATCCTTGGGCTGGCCGTCGGTCTCGCCCAGGAGATAGCGCTCGAAGATCGGCCAGCCGACCGTGCAACGCGCGAGGAATTCGCGATCATGCAGGCCATTGACGACGAGGGTGTGGACCAGCGCCATCATCAACGCCGTGTCGCTGCCGGGATTGGAGGAGACCCACTCCGCACCTGCCTCCTCCGGCAGGTCGCCCCGGAGCGGCCCGACCAGCACGAACTGGCAACCGCGTGCCCTCGCCCGGTCCATGGCGCCGCGCTCGACATGCTTGCTGATGCTGCCGCCGGCCACCATGCTGTTCTTCAGGGCCATGCCGCCAAAGGCGAGCACGATCTCGCTGTGATCGGCGATCTGCTCCCAGGAGACGTTGCGCTTCACCAGGTCCTCGTAGTCGCCGATGACATGGGGCACCAGGACCGAGGACGCGCCCGAGGAATAGCTATTGACCGAGCGGACATAGCCGCCGACCGAGGTATTCAGGAAACGGTGGATCTGGCTCTGGGCGTGGTGGAAGCGCCCTGCGCTTGCCCAGCCATAGGAGCCACCGAAGATCGCACCCGGGCCGTGATCGTCGCGGATGCGCGCGAGCTCGCCCCCGAGCAGATCGAGCACGGCCCCCCAGGACATCGGCAGGTACTCGTCGCGTCCGCGCCGATCGTCCGGCCCCGGGCCGCGCTCGAGCCAGCCGCGGCGGACCATGGGCTGTGCGATCCGCGCGCGATGGCGCAAGGCGGCCGGGAAGTTCTGGATGATTTCGTTCGGATCGGGATCGCCCGGGTGGGGCCGGACTTCGAGCCGGCCATCCTGCATGCGGGCCGAGAACACGCCCCAATGCGAGGTATGCGGGCGAAAGGCGTCATCCGCCGCAGAAGGCTCGGTGATCTGGTCGTTCGAATGGGTCATCACATGTCTTCCCAGGCGCCAAAGCCGCCACAGCGATCATGGCATCCGGCATAGTGCCCCTGGATCGCAAGAGATTTCTGCGGCCCTCCCCGATGAGTGCCGCCTCAAGCCGAACTGACGCGCCGGCCCGAAGGCCGGCACGCGTCATCCGGCGGCCTCAAACCGCCACAACATATCCATCGCGGCGCGGGTCGGCTGCGCCGGTCATCACGCCGGTTGCGGGGTCGATCGCCACGGCCTGCATGCCGCCGCATCGCATCGTCCAGCCGGCATCAAAGGCCTCGATCTCGTGGCCGCGCCGCCGCAGCTCTTCAATCGTCCCGGCTGCGATACGGTTCTCGGCCTGGATGAAGCGCCCGTCCCAGAGCCGTGCCCGCGGCGCCTCGATCGCCTCCTGCAGCGGCAGGCCGAAATCGAGATGCTGCACCATAGCCTGGGTCTGGGTCTGCATGATGCCGTAGCTGCCGGGCGTGCCGAGCGCGAGCACCGGCTTTCCGGCGCGCGTCGTGATGCTGGGCGACATGCACATCGGCAATTCGTCGCCCGGCTTCGAGCGGTTCGGACTGCCGGGCTGGACATCGGCCCAGTACAGGAAATTGTTGAGGCAGAGCCCGGTGCCCGGCACGACGATGCCGCTGCCGAAGGGGCTGCCGAGGCTGTTGGTGATGCAGACCAGATTGCCCTCGGCATCWGCGGCCGAGAACGAGGTGGTATGGGCGGGATCCTCCTTGTCCTGCGGCGTCCATTGCTCGGTCGGGCCTTCGATCGGCTCCCMGTCGCCGATGCGCTGGCGCAGGCCCGCGATCGCGGCATCGGAGAAGACCTCGGCCAGGATCTCGGCGGAGGGATTGTTGCTGGCGATCCTGAGGCCGGCCGCGAGCCTGATGGCCCGATAGACCAGGTCGAGATGCTCCGGCCCATCCTTGCTCAGGCCTCCCAGATCGAAACCTTCGAGGATCTTGAGGCTCAGCAGGAACTGGAATGCCTCGCAGGGCGGCGGCGGAACATGGATATCGAGGCCGCGATAGCTCACGGCATGCGGCTCGCGCCAGCGCGGTTGCACGGCCGCGAGATCGGCCATGTTCATCTTGCCGCCGAGCCCGCTCAGATGTCCGACGATCCTTTCGCCCAGCGCGCCGCGATAAAGATGGTCCGGTCCCTTGGCCGCGATCTCCGCGAATGTGCCGGCGAGATCGGCCTGGCGCAGTACCTGGCCGAGCTTCACCGGTCCGCCATCCGGCAGGTAATTGGCGCTGAAGGCGGGATAAAGCTCCGGCGAGGCCGCGAGGAGCGGCGCCTGCTCGTTGAACTCCTCCACACCGAATTCGGAGAGCGCGAATCCGTCCCGGGCGAGCGCGATCGCCGGCGCCAGGATCTCACGGAGGGGCTTCCTGCCATAGCGCGCCGCCAGCTCGCACCAGCCCGCGAGATTGCCGGGAACCGCGACCGCATGCGGGCCGCGCTCCAGTTCGGCCCGCTTGGTGAAGCGTTCGGCCGGGAAGCTCGCCTGGATCGGCGGTACGAAGTCGAGCACGCGGACGCGTTGCTCGGCGGCACTCCAGAGCGTCGCCGAGCCCATGCCGGTCAGGCTCGACATGAAGGGCTCGACCACGGTCAGGGCGGCAGCGGTTGCTGCAATCGCGTCGAAAGCGTTGCCTCCCTGGATCAGGAGCCTGGCGCCGGCCTGGGCGGCGAGCGGGTGCGCCGCGGCAACCATGCCGTGGCGAGAAAACAACGTGGGGCGGCGGCCATGCATCGTCAGTCGTCCTTGCGTCCCTGTCCTCAGGCTGGATGCGATCAGAGCACAGTTCGCCGGCAAGGACAGGCCGCCAGCCCACGCTTTTCGAGGGGGTGCCGCCGGAGCTACATGCATGGCTGGGGCGATGATCGCCTCAGCCATGCGCTTCTGGAAGGAAGCAGGAATTGGAGGGGGAGCCGATCGTCGTCGGGGCTGATAACGGCGCTTCTGTCGGCTCGTCATCCTCTCCTGGTGAGAAAAGCCTCGAAAGGAAGCGGTTCCCGCTGGTGCTACCGAGATAGGTTGCCTGCCCGGCCGCTACGGTTCAGAGCGAACAGGCGTGATCACCGCTGTTCGCCGCTCCTCCTCCCGCTCTTCATCGAGTGCGCCCGCCCGCTGCCTGGTTCAGGACGCAAAGAGGGCTCGCGCTGCAGCGAGGATTTCCGCCGTCGAGGGGAATTTTCCGATACCGGCGAGCCCTTCGGAGCCGCATTCGATGTTCGCCCAGCGGATGACTCCATGCGGATCGATCAGGAACTGGCCCTTGAGCTGGGGCCATTGCTTCTCCATGTCGGAGTGGTCGGTCGGGCTCTCCCTATAGCCGTCGAGCCTGGTCAGCCTGTCAGCGGCCTCCCTGATCGGCACGGGCTGCGGGAACTCATCATTCGGATTGATCCGCAGCGTCGCAAAAGCCTCCAGTAACTCCGGGGTCGCAGGCGGCTTCGGCACACCATAGGCGCGATGGGTGGAGAGCTCCGGATCGACCGCCAGGCGCAGGTTGCTCGGGCGGAATTTGAAGTAGAGCTGCGCGTTCTCCAGCGGCGTTGCCACAATCCCAAGCGTTTCCACACCGATGGCCTTGAGCTCGCGATCGGTCGCCGCCATGTGCGCGATCGCCCGCCGGCAGAACGGGCACCACAGCCCCACGAACAGCGCAAGAAACACCGAATGCCTTTCGCGGTAATCGGAGAGCGACGCGATCCCGCTTCCGTCGACCGTAGGGAGGACAAAATCAGGCGCCAATTCGCCTGGCGAGGCCGGGGGCCGGAATCCATTTGCCATACGAAGACTCTCCGCCTGACGAACTGGATCAGTTGAGAACCGGCAGGATCATGCCGGGGCCTCGGCCGGCAGGCAGGAACCTATTCCGGCCGTTCAAGTATAACTCTGCCGCAGCCCGGTTCCCAGCCTTACGGTGCAGTGCGGCGGGATTCCGTACGCGTCGGCGCTCGGCCCGGAGTCTGCTCCGCCCCGCTTCGCCGCTCACTGCAGATGCGGCTTCTTCAGAAAGCTGCCCCTGTCGGCCGACCGGATGCGAAGCCATGTCTCGCGGCCGTCGCGGACGACCCTGATCGGGACCTCGGCGCCTGCCGGGCCGCTCGCCCAGAGCTTCCGATAGAAATCGGCCAGGCCGTCGATCTCGCCATCGCGAACATCCGAGATGATGTCGCCGGGACGCAGGCCCGCCTGGGCTGCCGGCCCGCCTTCGGCCACGCTCATCACCACGACCTTGCCATTGCTCTCGGCCGAGAAGGCGCCGAGCCAGGGGCGTGGCGGCTTGTCGACCCGGCCCCGGGCGAGCAGATCGTCGAGGATCGGCGGAAGCAGATCGATCGGCACGATCATATTGACGTCAAAGATCTCGCCGGCCCGGCCCATCCGCAGGTGCAGCGAGCCGATGCCCAGGAGCTTTCCATCCGGTCCGAACAGCGCCGCACCACCCCAGGACGGGTGCGCCGGGGCGGTGAAGATGGCTTCGTCCAGCAGATATTCCCAGTAGCCGGCGAATTCCTGCTTGGCCACGATATTGGCCTCCACGACTTGCCCGATGCCGTCTGCAAGCAGGACGGACTCGCCGATTTCGGCATCAGTGGCGGCGCCGAACGCGACCGCCGGCAGGTCGAGCCGCTCAAGCGCCTGGACCAGGCCAAAGCCGGTCTCCTGATCATAGGCCAGCGCATGCGCGGGCACCACGCGACCGGTCCACGTCGTCAGCCAGACATCCTCGGCCTCGGTAATCAGGTAGCCGATGGTCAGCACCAGCCCATTGTCGCGAATGACGACACCGCTGCCTTCCCGCCTTGTGCCCAGCGCGGAGGCCGTGAAGGCATCGGCAGGAATGGACGAGCGAACGCCCACGACGGAGTGCAAGATCGGGCCGATGCTCATCGTTCCATCCTGAAAGGGCGCGGCGCTGAGATCGAGGCGGTGCGCCGGCCGGCAGAAACTGGATAGCTCTCTCAAAAGGTATGAACCGGCCTGATCGACACAAGGCCCCGACGATGATTGAGCGGCCGGTTACCCGAATGTGATCGACACAGACCGGCCGCTTGGAGACGCCTCCGCCCTTCCCGTCCAGGTTGTATTCCTCTAAATTGCGGGTGGACACGGGAGACAACAAGGGATCGGACCCCTGTCCGGACAAAGCTCGACATGTGGAACAGGGCGAGAGTGGACCACAATCCATTTCTCAGGAAACAGCTCTAAGGCACTCATCATGCGAATCTATGTGAGCAGCGTCTTCGTCGACGACCAGGCCAAGGCCCTGGACTTCTATACCGGCACGCTTGGCTTCATCGTGAAGAACGATGTTCCCGTCGGCGACTACCGTTGGCTGACGGTCGTATCACCGGAGGAACCAGGGGGAACGGAACTGCTGCTGGAGCCCAGCGCGCATCCGGCGGTCAAGCCCTACAAGGACGCTCTCGTCAAGGACGGCATTCCCGCAACCTCGTTCCAGGTCCAGGATCTGAATGGAGAATTTGCAAGGCTTAGCGAGCRCGGGGTCGTGTTCACGCAGGAGCCGATGGATGCAGGACCTGTGCGGATGGCGGTCCTGGACGACACCTGCGGCAATCTCATCCAGCTGATCCAAATGAAACAGGGCTGAACGCCATTAATCTTCCCGAAATCCGGCATCCGCCTTTACGACAGATGCCTAGCTTGTCGGTGATCATGCGCCGGGGCACACCCTGTCGCAGGCACGGCCGCATGCGCCAACAGGCGCACCGACGACAATAGTGCTCTCCCCCAGTCCCAGCTCGGTTGGCACAGGCCCACGTGACGTTGCCCCTCGGTCCCAATCCAGTTTGACGTTCGTTTGGTACACAGAGGCGCCAAGGCGGTCTTAGCCGCTACGGTCAACAAGTGGTAGGAACGACCGGTTACGGGGGCATGGCGGCGTGATGACGAAGCTTGGTCTTGATTGCAGAATGTCGGATGCAAGCTGCCGCTCGCAAAGAACTTGGCTCCATCGAAAGAGAGGTCCTGTGGCCCGCTCGGTGCTGATCACGATCGCCGTTGCGTTCGCCGGTGCGGCCCTGTCCGCCGAACCGCAGCCGAGCAAGGCTCTTCCGCCTGCATCGGCAACGGCCGCCTGCCTTGAGCAGAACAGCCTGCCAAACGACGTTTTCGGCTTCAATTCGGGAAGTGACGTCAATGATCTCGGACAGTTTTCTCTCTCGGGAGCGTATGGCGGTTCTTTCGGAGCGCGCAGCGGTCCACTCGCGTCGCACAACCTCAATGTCCAGGCGACCTACTCGCCATGGCGCTGTGTCGAGCTCGATCCCTTCGCCTTTGCGGGGGTGACCAATTCGAAGACGTTCGGTGCGAAGGCCAACGGCTCCACCGTCGGCGGCGGTATCGAGATGAAGTACAAGCTGCTCGGGCGCGATACAAATGGCGTCGGCCTGACCTTCGACGCCGTGCTCCAGGGCGCGGCAACCGATGGCGCGTTCTACACGCTCACCGGACGATCGCGCAGTGTCTATGACGGCGTCTTCTCGGTGTTCCTCGACAAGGAACTGGTCGCCGGCAAGCTCTACGGGGCTCTCAACGTCAGCTACGACTGGAACTATCAGGACCTCGGCTCGCCAAGCGGCGGCTATGCCAGAACCTCGATAGCTCGCATTGGCGGYGCGCTGACCTATCAGCTTGCGGACAGTTTCTTCATCGGTGCCGAGGCAAGCCATTTCCGGCGTTACGATAACCTTGCCTTCGGTCATCTCCTCGGTCAGGCGACGTTCGCGGGGCCGAACTTCTATTGGGCCTTCACGAAAGATTGGGCACTCTCCGGTGCCTGGAGTATCCAGGTGGCCGGTCGCGCCACCGGTGTTGGCGGCAATGTCGATCTGACCAATTTCTCCCACCACATCGCCAAGCTGAAGCTCAACCATGATTTCTGACGTGGTTCACGCCGCTTTGGCTTGCGGGGCGGATGGCTCGCACCCAGAGCCGATGACGACGGCTCATAGCGGATGATGGCGAAGCCCTCGGAAGCGCGCCGCGCTGCTCGGCGAGGTCGAGGACTTGAAGRCCAGTATACWGCCGATCGACGGTCAGGTTTCGGCAATCGAGCAGCTAGCTGACGAGGCCGAGATAGCCCGCAAGTTCGCGCGCCGCGGCAGCGCCCGCCCGGTTGGCGCCGATCGTCGAGGCCGAGGGGCCATAGCCGACAAGATGGATGCGCGGGTCCTTGGCGACCTGGGTCGCGAGCCGGCCTGTTATGACGATGCCGCCCTTCTCGTCCCGGATCTGCAG
>NZ_JBFTZN010000185.1:0-15595 GCF_056406775.1 Allobosea sp. P1_A7 | reverse complement strand
CATCTGCATCGTCTGTGCGCCATGGCACAATGGAAAGCCGTCGCTGGCCTCGCAGCGTGAGCCCGTCACCCGGTTGAGTTCGCTTCAATGGTCCGCGGTTAACGTGACAACGCCGTTCTGCATCTCAAGCGCCCTATGGCGCTGGTGCCCTTCGCGCTCGGCTCGGCGGTCGGCCAGATCCCGGCGATCATGCGCGAGAGTGACGCATTGAGCGACCCGATGAAGCCGGTCACCGAGACGATCGGCAGCGGGCCATTCCGCTTCAACCGGGCGGAATGGCGTAGTGGCGCCAAGGTCGTCTATGACCGCAATCCCGACTACGTGCCGCGGCAGGAGCCGGCCGACGGGCTCGCCGGCGGACGCGTCGTCAAGGTCGACCGCGTCGAATGGGTGATTATGCCCGACCAGGCGACGGCCGCCGCGGCCCTGCAGACCGGCGAGATCGATATCTGGGAGACGCCCAGCCAGGACCTGATCCCCGTCATTGCGACGAGCAAGGAGATCAAGGTCGACCGTTTTGCAAATCTCTCCAACCAGGCGTTGCTGCGGCCGAACAGCCTGCACCCGCCCTTCAACGACCCGAAGGCGCGCCTCGCCCTCGCCTATGCCACGGACCAAGCTGAATTCCTTGCCGCCGGCTATGGTGACGAGGAGTGGTGGAAGCGCTGCAATTCCTATTTCATCTGCGGCGGGCCGAACGGCACCGAGGCAGGCGCGGAGGCTTTTGCCAAGCCCGACCTCGAGACGGCCAAGCGCCTGCTGGCGGAAAGTGGTTACAAGGGCGAGAAGCTGGTTCTAAACACCAGCAACGACATCGCTCCGATCGGGCACATGGCGGAGGTCGCAGCGGCTTCGCTGAGGAAGGTCGGATTCAACATCGACGTGCAGGTTTCCGATTGGGGCACGGCCGTGACCCGTCAGGGGAACCGGGGAACGCAGGACCAGGGGGGCTGGAACCTGTTCGTGACGACGGCGTCCGGCGCGACGATGCAGTCCCCTTTGACCAACATCGGCACCAACATGGCCTGCGAGAAGGCCTGGGCAGGCTGGCCCTGCGACGCGCAGGCCGAGACGCTGCGTGGCGCAGCGGTCGATGCTCCCGATGACGCCAGCCGGACCCTCGCGGTCGAGGCGCTGCACCGGCGCTTGGCGGAGATGCAGCCCTACCGGGTGCTGGGCCAGTTCGATCAGCCCTATGCCCGGCGGACCACCGTGTCCGGCGTGTTGAAGGCTCCGGTCATGCTGTTCTGGAACATTGAGAAGAAATAGCCCCGCAAGCTGCAGCGATGGCGACCCTGGCGTGGGGCCCGGTCCGCCGCGCGTCCCCATCGCCGGAGAGCCGACGGTTGTTTCGGGGGAATGGCGAGCGCCGATGGCGCTTGCGGCCGACGGCCTTCTTACTCGTGTCGAACCCGCGCGTTTTTTTCCGCCGCCGGCGCCTTGATCATGGCTGGCGACCACAGCTGCGTGTGACGCACTCGCGATCAAACTGCCGGGGAGCGGACGTTCTGAAGGTCGGCTCGGGGTCGATTTTACCCCTTCGACCAAGGCCTGAAAGCAGACGTCCGATCGGGCGGCAGCACATGCCGAAGTTCGCTCCTACGGAGACTACTCATCTAAAAGCCAAAACGCGCTCTGTGCTGGAGTTCGTCACGCGACATTTGCGCAAAGCGGAGGGCGGGCAGCAGGTCGTTCTCCTCAGCAAGATCACGGCCATAGGCCCCTGAAAGCATTGTCAGACCAGCCTCGTGAAGCGTCGCCGGCCGACCGGCAAGGCGCCCGAGAAGGATTGTCGGCCACAGCCCGAACGGAGCGTCTTCCAGGACGTAGCGGCTGTCGGATGTCGCGGGACCAAAGCCGCCCTTGCCGCGCTTATGCAGTTCTGCGTTCATCTCGGCGATGCCCGCGACAGGTAGCTGATAGGAAAACGCGTAGTGCGATCTTTGAACGACGGGAGTTCACGCTAACCTCGGTCGGCGAGGTCTTCCGGCCTGTGGTCAACGTGGTGCCCCAGGCGAAGGTGGGCGCCCGAACCCGGCGTTCCGCGAGTAGTCGCGAAAGATAGAGCGCGCCGAACGACGCATGAGAACTGATGATGACCGCCTGTCCCTCTCGCAGATAATCGGCCGTTGCCTCAAGCGCCATCTTGTGCGCGTTAGCGGGCATCACCAGCATCACGACGTCCGACTCGGTGATGGCTTCCTTAGCGCTGTAGGCGACATCTGGATAAAAGCTCGTTTCGATCGCCATCGTGGCACGCAGAGGCGAACCAGCAGCCAGGTCGGAGGGTGCTGCGATCTGAAGGGGACCATAGCGTCGGCCGATGTCCGCCCACCGAAAGTTGGGCGGCCGCGCCGAATGCGGCGCCGCCAGCGCCCAAAATGCTTACGCGCATTGGAGAAAAACCCTCCATGTCAAACTGATAAAATCGGCGCAGATAGTCCGAAATGCCGATCGTCTCGATCACGCATTGACGACGGCGTCTGCCGAACTGAAGACGTCGGCTATCAACCTGTCGCGTGCGGTTGCGGGGTGGATGACAAACCCGGGAATTGTTTCGCGCGAAATGTCCGCGAGCCCGTCGATCAGGCCAGAGACGAGTGCCGTAAGTGGGCGCCCGTTTGGTGTCACGACGGCCCAAAGAAAGGAGATGGTTACGTCGATCGGCAGGATCGCTACACCTTTGACCGGCATGCCATAGGCGATCACCGGCTCTACGATGGCGATGCCAAGGCCTGCACGCGCCGACATGATGGCGGTGTTGGACGTGTTGGTGTCCAGAATGGACGCCGGGGTCACGCCCTGTTGCCGAAGCGCAAGGTCGACCCGCCGCCTCCAGCGGAAAGGATTGGCCATGGTGATCAGGCGTCGACCATTCAGTGCCGAAAGCGGAATGCGCTCTGCTTGGGCGAGTGGATCGTCGGCGGCAACGGCCGCAACGCATGGTGCTTCCCCGATCCAGTGTATTTCCAGGGCGGGATGGTCAACGGGAAGGCTCGTGATGCCGATCTCGGAAACCTGTGTGGAAACGTTATGCACGACCTGCTCGGCGATCGAGGTTCGGATGTGGACCTGTTCTGGCAGGCCGGTAGCGTCGAGACGCTGGAGCGCGGCCGGCAGCATCCCGACGGCGAAGGAAGCGATCGAGGCAATCGACAGCGAGCGGGGCCTATCGAGCGCGATGGCATCGGCTCGCTCGCGCAATTGCCGAAGCCAAGCCATCACTGGCTCGACCTCCTGGTAAAAACGCAGACCTTTCTCGGTGGTGGTGACACGAGGACCGGCGCGATGCAGCAGATCAAAGCCGAGCGAGGATTCGAGATCCTGGATCAGGCGCGTTAGCGCAGGTTGGGAACGTCCGAGCAACCGTGCGGCGCCGGTAATGCTCCCGGCAGACATGACCGCGGCGAATGCTTCCAGTTGTCTCAGATCCATGTCACTCGCCATCAATAATTTTTGAATGCTGCGGACATTTAACGGAAAGGATAATGAGCCGACATCCCAACTCGATCTTGGCAACGGGCGAGATTCGTTTTTTCCTTGAGGCAATGATTACGGTTCTGTCGGTTCGCCCAACGTATGCATGAGGCGGTTGGCCCAGCCGAAGATCGCAGCCGAGAAGACGAGGTCCACGGCTTCCAATGTGGTGAGGCCTGCCTCCCGAAGGGTCTCGACCGCTGCCTGGTCGAGCGCGGGGGGCGTCTCGGAAAGCTCGGCGGCAAAGTCGAAGATCGCCTGGTCGCGCGGCTCGAGCTTCGCGTCGCGCTCGTCCCTGAAGATCGCATCCATGACCTCAGGGCGCTTGGTCAGGCCGTTGAAGCGCGAGGCGTGAACGGCCGCACAGTAAACGCAGCGATTGACGACGGAGGCCCCGACAGCACCGAGCTCGCGTTCGGCCGAGGTCAGGCCGTCCTTGCCGTACATGATCTGATTGAAGAGCGGCGAGCGCACGGCCAGAGATTCCGGGTCGTGCGCCAACGTCAGGACATAAGTTGAGACGCCCTTGTTCGAGGGCGTCACCTGCATCGCCGCAATCTGCTCGGGCGTCGCCGTGGTGGGGTCGACGGGTGTGACATAAGGCGACCAGACCGGGACCTTGGTCGTGAAGGCGTGAACGACGCGGCTCATTTTGCCCCTCCCAGGGCCTGCAGGCCCCTGATGACCCGCGCCTGATAGTTCACGAAGGCGGCGAGTTCGGCGAGGCGAACAATGTCGGGCTCGCCGACGCCGGCCACCTTTAGCGCTTCGATGTCGCGTCGCGTGGCATCGCGCGGGCGCAGCGTCAGCCGATCGGAATGCGCCACGATCGCAGCAATGCGCGTTTGTTCGGACGCCGACACTGCGTCTGCTTGCACCTCGCCGCTGCGGCGCATCAGATCGTCATAATGCGCCGCAAGCGAGTGTTGCGCGTTCTGGCGGGCCATGCGTGCCGCGAGCGCCGCGCGCAAGCCATGACTGAGTCCGCCGGCCTCCTTGGGCAGCAGAACCGCGTCCTGGCTCGCTTGGCTCAGCCGCAAAATTTCGGCCCGTGCCGCTAACGCCTCGGCCAATGGCGTGCCGGCTCGGATTCCAGCCATGTCTTCGATCAGCGTCACAATTCCCGCCCTCGCTAAAGCGTCGGTACAGTCTCACTATGCAGTCCGCGCATCAAGGCGGCCCATGCATTCCAAAATGTTAGATAACACGGCAGATTCATCACAGTTGCATGTTTGATCTGCATCAATGACAACCTATGATCCGTGAAATGAATAGAGCATCCCGCGACGTCGCGCATCTCGAGGCCCCCGCGGCCGTGATGTCGGCCGGAAGCGCCAGGACGCGCTCCGACCGCTCTCAGCCCCCCGTCACGCGCCATATCCACGGTGTAGGAAATCTCGAGGAAATCTCGCGATGAACCACGCTCTGATAGGCTCGACGGGGCTCGATGCATTGGAAGCGCGACTGGCGCAGGATCTCGCCTGGCTGGAGTTGCCGGCCAAATCCTGGGTGCCTCTGCGCGAAGTCGGGGGAGTGCGCGTTCGCGACGTCGTCGTCGTCGGGGCGGGAATGGCGGGTCTGGTCGCCTCGGGCATGCTGAAGCGGCTCGGCGTCGACAACCACGCCGTCTATGACCGTGCTCCCGCGGGCTCGGAGGGCCCCTGGGTGACGTACGCCCGCATGCGCACGCTACGCTCGCCGAAGCAACTCACCGGCCCCGCCATGGGCCTGCCGGCACTGACGTTCCGGGCCTATTACGAAGCCCGCTTCGGCTCCGCCGCCTGGGACGTGCTCGATCGCGCACCGCGCACGGTCTGGATGGACTATCTCGTCTGGTATCGAAAGGTGCTGGAGCTGCCAGTCGAAAACAGTGTCGAGGTCAAGACCATCGCGCCGCGTCCGGACGGGCTCTTGGCGCTGCGTATCGCAAAGGCGGGGGCCGAAAGTACGGTCTTGGCGCGTCACGTCGTCCTGGCGAACGGGCGCGACGGGCTCGGCGGGCCCTACCTGCCGCCGATCGCGCGGACGATAGACCGGCGGTTCTTCGCTCATACCGCCGACGCCATCGATTTCGAGGCGCTGCGCGGCAAGCGGGTCGCGGTGATTGGTGCCGGCGCTTCCTCTATGGACAACGCCGCGGTCGCACTGGAAACCGGGTGCGCGCGGCTCGACCTCTTCATCMGCCGTTCCGACATCCCGCGAGTCAACAAGTTCACCGGCATCGGCAGCCAGGGCGTGGTCCACGGCTTCGCAGGCCTGCCGGACGAGTGGAAATGGCGCTTCCTCGACCATACGCTGCGGGCGCAGACGCCACCGCCGCGACCGAGTACGTTGCGGGTCTCGGCACATGCCAACGCACATTTCCATCTCGRCAGCCCCCTCCTCAAACTGGAGGAAGCGAGTGATCATCTCGTCGTCACGACGGCGAAGGGCCGCTACGAGACTGACTTCATCATCTTCGGCACGGGATTTCAGGTCGACCTCCTGTCGCGACCGGAGCTCGCCGAGGTCGCGCCGCACATCCGGCTCTGGCGCGACCGCTTCGCGGCGCCAGCCGACCTACCCAATCCCGAGCTCGAAAGCTCGCCCGACCTGGGCGAGAATTTCGAGTTCCTGGAGAAGACACCGGGCGTCTGTCCGGCGCTCCATCAGATTCACTGCTTCAACTTTCCGGCGACGCTGAGCCACGGCAAGCTCTCTGGCGACATCCCGGCGATCAGCGAAGGCGCCGACCGGCTGGCGCGCGGCATCGTGCGCAGCCTCTTCGTTGCCGACCGGGAACAGCATTTTGACGCCCTGAAGGCCTTCGACACGCCTGAGCTGCTCGGCGACGAGTGGACCGACGCCGACGCCACCCTGGGAGCACCCCATGCTGCAGCCTGACACCGCAAGCTTCATCGAACTCGACAGCACTCCGGCGAGAGGACGCCAGCCAGAAATGCTTGAAATCAAAGATTTAAAGCTGTCCTACGGGAACACACAGGTCCTGAACGGTGTCGATCTCTCCGTGCGGCGCGGCGACGTGGTGTCGATCATCGGCCCTAGTGGTACCGGCAAGACCACGCTGCTAAAGTGCATCAACTACCTGGTTAAGCCCGCATCTGGAACCATCACGTTCGACCAGATTCGGATGGATTACCGGCGTGTAGACAAGGCAGCGATCCAGGCGATCCGGTGCCGGACGGCCATGGTTTTCCAGCAATTCAACGTCTTCAAGAACATGACGGTCATTCAGAACGTGATGGATCCGCTTGTGGTCGTGCAGCGCAAGTCCAAGGACGAAGMGCGTGAAATCGCCCTGCAAGAGCTTGACCGGGTTGGCCTCTCCGCGAAGCAAGACAGCTATCCGTCCCAGCTCTCTGGTGGACAGCTCCAGCGCACCGGCATCGCGCGTGCGTTGGCAGTTCGGCCGGATGTGATGCTCTTCGACGAACCCACGTCATCGCTTGATCCTGAACTCGTTGGCGAAGTTCTGAAGGTGATCAAAGATGTCGCATCATCAGGAATTACTTCTCTCCTTGTGACCCACGAGATGCAGTTTGCAAAGAGCATCTCGAACCGAATTATCTTCATGGATAAGGGCGTCGTCGCTGCGGACGGAAGCCCGACTGAGATTTTCGATACACCATCCAGCCCACGCCTCGCCCAATTCCTCAATTCCGAACACGCATACAACTAAGAAAGGATTCCTAGACAATGTCTGCAACGAAATCACTTTCGCGCCGTCAGTTCGGTTTGGCTGTTGTTGGCGGAGTAGCGATTGCTCTTTCAACCGCCGGGGCCAGCTATGGTCAGACCTCTGGCAGCTCAGTCCGGACGATCAAGATCGCGACGTCGGCAGAGTCCAAGCCTCTGTCATGGGGCGCAATCGGCGTTGAGCCGCAAGGATATGAGCCCGATGTCCTCAAAGCGATCAATGCAAAGCTGCCGCAGTACAAGTTCGAAATGGAAGGCGCCGCTGATATTGCGCAGGAGACGGGCCTCGTTACCGGTAAGTACGACATATCAACCGGGGGCTACTACAAGAATCCTGCACGCAGCAAGCAATTCCTCATTCCGGAAAACCCAATGGGTGCCAGCTTGCTCAAGATCTATAGCCGCAAGGGAAGCAACATTAACGAATTGAAGGATCTGGTCGGCAAGCAGGTGGTGCCCCTGACGGCCGGCGGAGGTACTTACAGGTTCGTTACCCAATGGCAGGCGGATAACCCGACGTACAAGCTCGACATCACAGCATCAAACGCCGGTGTCCCGTACCCGAATCGCTTGAATGAAATTCAGAATAAAAAATATGATGCAGCTATCCTGCCGTCAAATCTCGGGCAGCAAGAAGTCATCGAAAATCAGAAGCTAGATATCATCGCCAGCGACCCGATTACTATCAACAATACGTACATGCTGATTAATAATTCAGACAAAAATAAGACTTTGCTTGCAGACGTCGACAA
Source organism: Allobosea sp. P1_A7 (assembly GCF_056406775.1). NCBI lineage: Bacteria > Pseudomonadati > Pseudomonadota > Alphaproteobacteria > Hyphomicrobiales > Alloboseaceae > Allobosea > Allobosea sp. P1_A7. The sequence continues at coordinate 7,670 of NZ_JBFTZN010000185.1, read as the reverse complement.
GACCCTGAAGGAACTAAAGGACGACGGCACTCTGAGCAAGATCTCGAAGAAGTGGTTCGGAGAGGACATCGTCGTCTACATGAAATAGGGCAATTCGCCCCCAAAGTGTCGACCGTCAATAATCTTATACGACTCAACGATAATGTATCGTTCCTTAAACGTCGGACTGAAAATAGCCTCTCGTTTTTAGTCCGACGTTTCAAATCGGCCGCTGTACGTTCTTCTACCGATTTTAAAAGTTCGAGAAGGAGTGTTCAAAGTGAGCCTCATGGACATGTATGCCATGATACCCGAGCTCCTCTCAGCATTGCCGCTGACGCTCGCCATCATGTTCGTGGCCCTCTTTGCCGGGTTCTGCCTGGCTTTGGTCGCGACGACATTCCGAGTTCGCAGGGTGCCCGTAATCAGWCAGCTGGCCGACCTTTACGTATCCTATGCACGCAGTGTTCCCGTCGTCCTGCAGCTTTTTGTCGCCTTCTACGGGCTCCCCGTATTGGCAGGCCTATTCGGCGTCCCGGATTTTCTCTCTGCTACAGCAGCTTCAATGTTGGGACTGAGCCTCTACCACGGCGGGTATCTGTCAGAGGTCATGCGACCCGCATTCTTGGCCATCGATCGCGGCCAGCATGATGCCGCGGACAGCCTGGGATATTCATTTCTACAAAAGATCTTCCGTGTCGTAGGCCCCCAAACAGTGCATATCGCATTGCCAGGATACGGAAATTCACTAATCTATATGATACACAATGTTGCTTTGGTTATGTATATCGGCGCAGCCGACGTGATGGCAACTGCGCACCTGATCATGGAGCGCGATTATAACCAGTATCAATTCCAAACATACCTTGTACTTGCCGTTATCTATTCTGCGATGTGCCTGATCGTATGGCTCATCGTGCGCTTTTTCGAGCTTCGCTCATCGATGTACGTACCAAACGCTGCGCCGATTAAGACCACGCTCATGGCGAGCGCCTGACAGAGAGGTCGATCACCATGTTTGATATGGATGTTTTGCTTCCAGATTTTCGGGAAATCGTGGGTGCGGTGCCCGTGACGCTCGCGATGGCGCTCCTCGTCTTCGTCTTCTCGACGATCATAGGTGGCCTATTTGCGCTCGTTGAGCATCGACAGATCCCTGTATTGCGGGAATTCGTAATGGCGTACAAGGTAGCCTTTAAAGGCGTCCCGAAGGTTATCGTGATCTTCCTGGTATACTACAGTCTTCCCGCAGTGATTCAATTCTTCGGCTCACTTGTCGGAGTGACACTCAACGGCCACGCAACATCGAATTGGGTCATCCTCGTTGTTTCTTTGATAGCCTGTATGGCTGCGTTCCAAGCGGAGATTGTCAAGGGAGCACTGAATTCTTTTGATACAGGTCAAGCAGATGCGGCTCAATCGTTGGGCTATAAGAACAGTCAACTGTTCCGACGGATCCTGTTTCCACAAGTGGTCGTCGCGGCAATCCCGGACCTGGCCAGCTCGATCATGGTGATCATGAAGGCGCTGTCTCTTGGCTTCGCAATTGAGGTGATCGATATCTTTGCACAGTCCCAATTGACGGCTGCGCTGAATTTCTACTACCTCGAAGCCTTTTTGATTGCCGTCGTGATCTACATGGTGATCGCGTATATCGTTACACAACTTGCCGACAGGACGGAGCGAGCCCTTAGGGTCTGGTAAAGGGTAGCGTCGCCGCAACTCACTAGCGATCAGGTTGCGTCGCAGCCTGCCGAACCGAAGCTGCTGGCGTATTCGGCGGGGGTGGAGACAACCACCTGGCCTGCCCCGGAACTCGGATTGACCAACAGCAAGAAGATTACGCAGGCGCACAAAGAACGAATATGGGCCGTCTATGACGACGGCAGAGTTTAACTTCACTTTTGTCTTCGGGCCAAACAAGGAGCGACGCCATGTCGACCCATGTCTATTTGGTAGATGGCGAAAACTCATTTCGGACTGCGAAAGTTGTCAAAGCTGTCTGGCTGCGCATCGGGATCGTGCTAGCTCTCGCCGCACTCGTGATCTCCCCGATCGCGTTCAGCGCGGGCCGGCGGGGAGCTGGCAGCTTAGGTTGTGAACCCATAAAATGTTGCGGGCTTGAGTGTTGGTTAATAGTCCAGGGCCTCGGAGAGGAGGCTTGGACAGCGCGATACGATTTGWACGAGATGGAATGGCGGCTGATCGAGCCTCTTTTGCCGAACATACCGCGCGGTGTCGCTCGGGTGGACGACCGACAGGTAATCAACGGCATCTTCTATGTGCTTCGGACAGGTTCGCAATGGCGAGACCTGCCGAGCCGGTATGGCCCGTACACGACGGCCTATGGTCGCTTCAATCGCTGGACCAGGGCAGGTGTCTGGCTCAAGGTCTTCGAAGCTCTCGCGGCTAGATCGCCAGCCTCGATACACTTCATCGACGGCCCGATCATGCCTACCCGGCAACATGGCGCTGGTGGAAAAAGGGGGTGGCGGGTCACGCCATCGGCCGTTTTCGTGGAGGATTGAGCATGAACGCCCAGGCTGACCAGCACGGGCTGGCTCGGCACATCGTCCTGTGCGGTACAGCAGAGCTCGTAGGGAATGTTCCCCTCCCCGGTGAACGCGCTGTTCGTGCTGCCCCGAAAGGCGATAGCCTTGCCACGGCCGAGGCTCCGGCCGACGTCAGCGAGATCCCATACTTGGCTGGGTACTGGCATCGGTCGAGACCCTCGATGCAGAAGATGATGGGCGTAGCCATACCGACGTCCTTCACCGGGATTTTGATCCAAACCGGGTCACCCGGATTTGTCGGAACAATCATATCGACGGGCTTTTCCACCGTCGACAAAGTGAAACCCGGTGAATGACGTCGACTGCGCTCTAATCATTCTGAGCGTAGGGTATATCTACATTGAAAGCACATCGCTTTCTCCATTGATTTGCGCACTCATTTTCAGTTGGGGTCAATAGATTGAGGATATGCATCGGGCAGAAGGACGCGAGAGGGTCTTCCTCTTCTGCCATTTGCTTAAACATCACGTTTGGATGGGCAAGCGTTTGGTCTTCCTTCAAAAGGCAAATCACAGCCTTCACCGCTTTCTCTTTTTCGCTAATAATTTGAACTGCCGCGAAAGCGATCGCTACGTAGCTTTCATCTCCCAAGAATATCTCAATTTCCAGGACTTTACCCTTGTTGGTTCTTTCTAATTCTTCCTTTATCGAAATCGAAAGACCCCGTTTAACGTCAAGTGCGTTATACCCCATAACACCCTCCCCGTTATCTGAAGAAGATTACTATACTCCGAGAATGGTTTTCTTTGAATCGATGAGTCCATGGGGTTTTTGGGATTGCCACCAAAAAAAGCCCGCAATTTCCTCTCCGGTGCTCACGGCCGCGAGGGGATCAAAGGAGTGTATAACGGGGTCTCATCGGAACTTACTGTTCGACAAGTTCGGCATGCACGCTCCGCTCAACCGCCAGAGCGCACGCTTCAAGGCCGAGGGGATCGACCTGCCGCTRTCGACGTTGGCCGACCAGGTCGGCCATGGAACCTTCGCTCTGAAGCCAGTCTTCGACCTGATTGAGAACCATGTCGACGACACGACGGTCCCGATCGGCCCCCGCTTCGCAAGGGATATTCGCATCGTTCCGGCAAATCGTCGTTGCAGCTATCTATCCGGCCTTATGGCGTCGCTGCCACGGGCCTTGATGAGATCCGCGGATCGGCGCCCAATTACGTTGGCGAGCGCGAAGCTCGATAGGTCCAACGGGCTTGGCCGATCCCGGTCCGACCGGTTGCCATCACTTTGCCGAATGCCCTCGCAGACGAACCGGGTTCCGATTTTACGCCGGAAGCCGGTATTCCTCCCCGCTCATCATGATCGCCCATGCGATCCGAGCGGTTTTGTTGGCGAGCGCGACGGTTGCGACGTTGAACGGACGTCGGTCGAGCAGCTCGGTGATCCAAGCGTTTCTCACCTGATGAATCCGGACACGATGGACAGCCGCTCGAGCCCCATGGATCAGCAGCTTGCGGATGTAGCCATCACCACGCTTGCTGATCCCGCCGAGCCGCTCCTTGCCTCSGGTCGAGTGCTGTTTTGGCACTAGTCCAAGCCAGGCAGCAAAGTGCCGTGCCGAAGAAAAATGCTTGGGATCGCCCACCGTGGCAGCAAGCGCGGTCGCGGCGAACGGGCCTATCGTGGTCACTTTCATCAGCCGGCGGCAGACCTCATCGTCCTGGGCGGTTGYGAGGATGGCCCGATCATAGCGCTCGATATTCTGCTCGGTCTCTCGGATCTGATCGGCCAAAACCAGGAGGGCCCTGCGGGCACATTCCGGAATGCGCTCATCAGTTCCGACGAGCTCCATCAAATCGCGGGCACTTGCCTTTCCCTTGGCGGCAACGATGCCGAATTCGGCCAGGTGACCACGCAGAGCGTTCACCGCACCGGTTCGTTGCCGTGTCAGGAGATCGCGCGTGCGATGGAGCATCAACAATCCTTGCTGCTCCGCGCTCTTGAGAGGAACGAACCGCATGCCGGGACGCTGAACTGCCTCCCAACAGGCTTCCGCGTCTGCGGCGTCGTGCTTGTTCGTCTTCACATAAGCGCGCACGTAACGGGCCGGCATGAGCTTGGGCTCATGGCCCAACTTGGACAACTCCCGGGCCCAATGATGAGCACTGCCGCATGCYTCGAGGCCGACGACGCAACCTGGGAGCCGTGAAAAGAAATCGAGAACCTTTCCACGGGCCAGTTTTCGGCGAATGATCTCACCATCCTCGGTGACCCCGTGAACCTGAAACCAGCTTTTCGAGATATCGAGACCGATCGTCATCCTTGTCATGGCTGTCCTCCTCATGCTGGAGCCGCTGAAGCCTATCAGTAGCGGGGACCGTCCRTCTCATTATGTGCGCGATGACGGCCCCTTCGCCGGACCTGCGCCGCCGGCGGCGGTCTATTACGCCTCGAGCGACCGACGCGGCGAGCACCCGCAGAAGCATCTGGCCGGGTTCGCAGGCATCCTTCAATGCGACTGTTACAGCGGCTTTGAGCCGCTGTTCGACCCCCAGCGGAAGCAACAGCCAATCACGCCGGCGTTTTGCTACGCTCATGCCCGGCGCGGATTCTTCGAGCTAGCCGACATCGCGAAAAAGGCCCGCGACGGCAAGAAGGGCAAACCGGTCTCCCCGATCGCCCTGGAGGCGGTCAGGCGCCTCGACGCGCTGTTCGAGATCGAGCGCGCCATCAATGGCTGCAGCGCCGACGAGCGGCATGCCGTGCGCCAGGAAAAGAGCAAGCCGCTTCTCGACGACATGCATGCCTGGTTGCTCCGCGAGCGCGAAACCCTCTCGCGCTCCGCCGAGGTCCTGAAGCCGATCAACTACATGCTCAGGCGCTGGGCCGACTTCGCCCGCTTCCTCGATGACGGCAGGATCTGTTTGTCCAACAACGCCGCGAAAGCGCGCTGCGAGGCATTGCTCTGGGACGGCGCAACTGGACCTTCGCCGGTTCCAAGCGCGGCGCCGATCGTGCCGCCGTCATGCTCACCCTCATCGCCACAGCCCGCCTCAACGGCGTCGACCCGAAGGCCTGGCTCGCCGACGTCCTGGCCCGCATCGCYGATCTGCCCGTCTCGCGTCTGCGCGAACTCCTGCCCTGGKAGTGGCGGCTCCTGCGCGAAGCTGAAAAGCCCGCAGATCAGCAGGCCGCCTGACCCTCGCAAACCGCTATCATAGCGCCGACATCGTACGCGCGCGGGCCTCTATCCCGCGGCCCTCGTCGTATGCGTACAGCCACTCGGCCAGTCGACSATTGCTTTGGCCTAAGGTCAATTAGGACTTGATCTCGCCCGGACACTGCACAGAAGGCCCGTCACTAGAACTGCGCGAATGGACTCTGTCGTAGCTGTGCAGCAGGATCAGGCAAAAGTTCCAAAAGGTAGGGGGTGGATTTTGACCAAATCCGAGGAGTCATCGAGGCCTGCCGCCGTCGACTATGGGGCTCCTACGATAGCCTTTGACGGCGTCGGCGGCCTCCTGCACGGGAACGGCCTCTACAGCATCGTTTTGATTACCGGTCGCCCCACCGTAATGCGCGACCAGACTATCCCCATCGTCCCGGTCGTTTCGTGCCAGCTTCAAAGTAGCCGTGAAGGGCTCCTATCCCTCAAGAAGGCAATCGACGACTTAGTCTTGGCCACTACCGCGCCTCACGGTCAGGCGCAGTGACACGGAGCGCTACCTCTCCTGATGCGGGTCATCCAACTCGCCTTACTGTGTGAAAAAGTGGAGCCGCACTTAACTGGCCAATCGTTCGCGCATGCCGAACGTTGCTTCCCATTCTTCCTCTGACAGCAGCCCGCTCATCTCGTAGCGATCATCGAGGGTGCCAGTGGTAACGACCAGCCGAGATGATCACCGTTGAAGCCGTAGACGTCGTACCCGGTATTGCTCTTCTTCAGATACGCAACGCGCTTGCCGCTCCAAAGATAGATCGTCATTCCTCGACGATGGTCGCGCGGCGGAAGCCRCGGCATGATGGTGCCCCGATCCAACGTCGGAGCCCCACCATGAGCCAGCAGCACCACGTCGGCCTCGATGTCTCCGTGAAAGAGACCGCGGTCTGTATCGTCGATCGCCAGGGAAAGGTCGTGTATCGCACACCCTGAAGCGATCAGCGCCATCGGCCTCGGCCACATCTGAGCTCGCATTGGTCTGGAGGCAGGACCGCTTTCATCGTGGCTCTATGCCGGCTTGGTCGAGGCGGTACTGCCGGTGATCCACGTCGAGACCCGACATATGCGCGCTGCGCTTTCGGCCCGGAACAACATGACCGATCGCAATGACGCGCTCGGCATCGCACAGATGATGCGCGTCGGGCTGCTTAAACCGGTCCACGTCAAAAACTCCGGCCGGCCACTCGTTCAGAGCCGAGTTAGGCCGCAGTCAAGCAGGCCCTTGAAACTCGGMGCGTCACCTGTCATATAATTTTGCGACAGTTGACTAACGGGGGGATGAGCCATGGTGGTTTCGGCTGAGAAGATGATGCCACCGGAAACCGGTGGAACCCTGCACAGGGTGACGGAACTGCTGGGCGGCGCCAAGCTGCTAGCGTGGCGCGTCACTAGCTCCCTGGACGCGCATGAGATGTTGCTACGAGGCCTACCGCCTTCGGCACTGGATCATCTTGTCGGGCAGCTCACCCATATTCAGAAGGCGGATTCGCTGGAGAAGGCGTTCGGCATGAGCCTGCGAACCTATCAGCGGCGCAAGGACGCGCCCGCAAAACCGCTGAGCCAGGAGCAGAGTGGACGGGCGTGGAAGTTCGCCGAGATTCTGTCGAAGGCAACGGATGTTTTCGGTTCGCAGGCAGAGGCTGAACAGTGGTTCGAACGCCCCGCGATCGGCCTTGACCAGCGTCGCCCGATCGACCTTCTGGCGACTCCGGCCGGCGTCGAGCTGGTAGAGGACTATCTGACCCGGCTCGACTACGGTGTCTATGCGTGACGCCATTGCCGAGCGTGCTTGGAGGCGCCGAGCTAATAGCTTGGCGCCTCGATCAAGCCATCCATGCATCGACCTGGGATAGCGGAGAAGGAGCCTATCGGGTCGGAGGGCGATGGAATAGCGCCGGAGTGCGTGCGGTATATGGCGATGGAATAGCGCCGGAGTGCGTGCGGTATAT
>NZ_JBFTZN010000184.1:0-13964 GCF_056406775.1 Allobosea sp. P1_A7 | reverse complement strand
TGCCCGAGCCTGAGGGGCCGCAGATCACCAGCTTCTCGCCGCGCGCCACCTTCAGGTTGATGTCGCGCAGCACATGGAACTCGCCATACCACTTGTTGACCCCGATCATCTCCACGGCCGTATCCGTGTTCAGGGAGGTCTGCTTCAGCGCCGCCGGACGCATCGAGATGTTGCTCTCTGCCATTGCCATGTTCTTGGTCTCCCTCAACGTCTTTGGCCGGCAGCAAGACGGCGTTCGACCGAGATCGAATAGCGCGACATGCCCCAGCAGCACAGGAAATAGAAAATCGCGGCGAAAGCATAGCCCGTCGCGCGTGTCGTCGGCGTCGCCCAGGTCGGATCGACCAGGGTCGCCTCGATGGTCCGCAGGAAGTCGAAGATGCCGACGATGGTGACCAGCGTCGTATCCTTGAACAGCCCGATGAAGGTGTTGACGATGCCTGGAATCACGATGCGCAACGCCTGCGGCAGGATGATCAGGCGCATCATGTTCCAGTAGCCGAGGCCGAGCGACATCGCCCCTTCGTACTGGCCCTTCGGGATGGCCTGCAGGCCGCCGCGAATGACTTCGGCCATATAGGCCGCCGCAAAGAGGGCAACACCGACCAGCGGGCGCAGCAAGCGGTCGGGCGACCATTCCTGCGGCACGAAGAGCGGCAGCATCGTGTTGGCCATGAACAGCACCGTGATCAACGGCACGCCGCGCACGAACTCGATGAAGATCACCGAGAGCAGCTGGATGATCGGCAGGCGGGAGCGCCGTCCGAGCGCCAGCACGACACCGAGCGGCAGCGAAAAGACGATGCCGACCGCCGCGATCAGGAAGGTCACCGTCATCCCGCCCCAGAGGCCGGTATCGACCCGAGGCAGGCCGACGCTCTGGTCCAGAATGGCGATCAGGCCAAAGGCGACAAGAGCCATCAGGATCAGGCGCTTGGGCCGATAGAAACGCTTCCAGGGCGGCAGCTCATGTTCGACTGCGAGCTGTCCGGCTCCGGTGTGGAAGCGCGCCAGCGAAGSCACGAAGGACAACACCATGTACACCGCCGCCAGCGCGACCGTGGCGATGATCAGGTAGCGCAATAAATTGAGCGCACCGGGACCGCCGAGCAGCAAGACATAGGCACTGATCGGCAACAGCACGAAGAAGAAGAAGGCGCCGAGCTTCTTCAGGGGGGCGTTGTTCCAGAGCAGCCAGACGACGCCGAGCGCGAACATCGCAAAGACGATGTTGACGCGCCAGCGCTGGCTGACCGGATAGGAGCCGTAGACGAAATACTGGAAGCGGTCGGCCACATATGCCCAGCAGGCGCCGACCGGCCGGCCGACCTTCTCGGCAAGGCAGGCATCGCGGTTTGAGCCCGTCCAGACCGCATCGAGGAAGTAGAAACGGATAATCTCCGGCAGGCTCGTGACGACGATATAGGCACAGACCAGCGTCAGAATCGTGTTGACGGGTCCGGAGAAGAGGTTGGCCCGGACCCAGGCAAGCGGGCCTGCCACGGATAGCGGAGCTGCTTCCTGCGGCAAGGTTTCGCGACGGATGAAGAAGGCGGAGTTCTCGGTGGTTGCATCGGTCATCGGGGCGCCCTCACCGTTCCACCAGCGCCATGCGCTTGTTGTAGATATTCATGAACAGCGAGGTGACGAGAGAGATCGTCAAATAAACCGCCATGGTGATGGCGACGACCTCGACCGCCTGCCCCGTCTGGTTCAGCACCGTGCCGGTGAAGACCTGGACGAGATCGGGATAGCCGATGGCGACCGCCAGCGAAGAATTCTTCGTCAGATTCAGGTAGTTCGAGGTCAGCGGCGGAATGATCACGCGCATCGCCTGCGGGATCACGACGAGCTTCAGCGTCGGCCCAGGCCGCAGGCCGAGCGCATGGGCTGCTTCCGACTGTCCCTTGGAGACGGCGAGAATACCCGCGCGCACGACTTCGGCGATGAAGCCCGCGGTATAAGTGGTGAGGCCGATCAGCAAGGCCACGAATTCCGGGAAGATCTGGATGCCGCCGCGCAGGTTGAAACCGGCGAGCTCGGGATAGATGAAGGTGATCGGCCGGCCCATCAGCAGATAGACGAAGAAGGGCAGCACAACGACGAGGCCGAGAGCGACCCAGCCGATCGGATACTGCTTGCCGGTTGCCGTCTGCTGCTTGCGGGCCCAGTAACGGAAGGTGATCGCCGCCACGATCCCGAGCAGGAAGGTCAGGACGATCAGGCTGCCGCCAGGCTCGAGTTGCAGAAGGCCTGGCCATAGGTCGAGCCCGAGGCGCTGAACGGGATCAGCTTCTGGTTGACGTCGAAGCCGGCGGCATTGTGCCAGAAGCCGAAGCCCGAGGCGATCTTCTGCGCCCGGAGGTTCTCGATGGCATTGGAGGCGGCCGAGTAGATGAGGAACCCGACGACGGCCAAGAGGGCAAGCTGATAGACATAGCCTCGAATCTTCGGATCGTAGAGCAGTGAGGCCTTGCCCGGTTGGACCGGCTCCGTCGGTATGGTCGTCACGTGTCACGCCCTTCTTGTTCTTGGGTGGCGGCCGGTGGTCCGGCAATGCCCGCATCGAGCATCGCCAGCCGTCTTTTTGTCCGTGCCGTTCGGCGGTAGCGAGCGCTGCGCGGCGGTCGCCGCGCAGCGCGAATATCAGCGGATCGGCGGCGCGTATTGCAGGCCGCCCTTGGTCCAGAGCGCGTTCTGGCCGCGAGCGATCTTCAACAGCGAGTTGGCGCCGACGTTCCGTTCGAAGGACTCACCGTAATTTCCGACGTGCTTGACGATGCGGACGACCCAGTCGTTGCTCAGGCCRACAGCCTCCCCGAATTTGCCCTCGGTGCCGAGCAGGCGCTTGATCTCCGGGTTCTCGGATTTCAGCATCTCATCGAGATTGGACTTGGTCACACCGAGTTCCTCGGCGTTCAGCATGGCGAAATGGGTCCATTTGACGATATCGAGCCAGGCGTCGTCGCCGTGGCGCACGACGGGACCGAGCGGTTCCTTGGAGATGATCTCCGGCAGGACGATATGGTCGGTCGGGACGCCGAGCTTCAGGCGCTCGGCATAGAGCCCGGACGCATCGGTCGTGAAGGCGTCGCAGCGACCCGATTCATAGGCCTTGATCGTCTCGTCGGCGCTCGCAAAGGCGACGACTTCGTATTTCAGTTTGTTGGCGCGGAAGAAGTCCGCGAGATTGAGTTCCGTCGTCGTGCCCTGCTGGGTGCAGACGGAGGCGCCCGCCAACTTCAGGGCTGAATCGATCCCGAGCTTCTTGCGGACCATGAAGCCCTGCCCGTCATAGTAGTTCACGCCAGCGAAGTTCAGGCCGAGCGACGTGTCGCGCGACATGGTCCAGGTCGTGTTGCGCGAGAGCAGGTCGACCTCGCCGGACTGCAGGGCAGTGAAGCGGTCCTTCGACGAAAGCGGGATGAATTTGACCTTGGCCGGATCATTGAAGACCGCAGCCGAAATGGCGCGACAGAGATCGACGTCGAGGCCGCTCCAATTGCCCTGAGCATCGGGGATACCGAAACCCGCAAGGCCCGGGCCGACACCGCAGATCAATTGCCCCCGGCTCTTCACCTGAGCCAGCAGCCCCGTTTGGGCCTGCGCTCCGCCCGCGAAAGCACCGGTTGCTGCAACGGCGAGCGCTGCACTGACAAACCTGTTCATTCTTATTTCCCCTGTTGCCGGAACGGGTTTTTCCCGTTCTCGAACCTTGCAAGTCTCGGACCAGATTTTTGGGCCCGACCGTACGTCCTTTCAGCGCGCCTCCGTCTTCGGCATCGGTCAATGAAGCGGAGGCAAGAATGCCCCCGCCTAGTCTTTTGTTCAACGCACCGGAGGAGCGTATTGCAGTCCGCCCTTGGTCCACAACGCATTCTTTCCGCGGGCGATTTTCAGGATCGATCCTGATCCGACATTCGCCTCAAAGGACTCGCCATAGTTGCCGACCTGCTTGACGATCCGATAGGCCCAATCCGGGCTGAGGCCGATCGCTTCTCCAAACTTGCCCTCGACACCGAGCAACCGCCGAACCTCCGGATTGGTCGATTTCAGCTGCTCATCGGCATTGGCTTTGGTGATACCGAGTTCCTCCGCATTGAGCATGGCGAAATGACTCCATTTCACCAGGTTGAACCATTGCGTGTCGCTGCTCCGAACGACCGGGCCCAATGGCTCCTTCGAGATGATCTCCGGAAGCACGATATGGTCATCCGGCGCCTCGAATTTCAGCCGTTGCGCATAGAGAGCCGAGGAATCGTCGCTGAAAGCGTCGCAGCGACCGGCCTCGTAGGCCTTGATCGTCTCATCCCCTGTGTTGAAGGCCACCACCTCGTACTTCATGTTGTTGATGCGAAAGAAATCCGCCAGATTCAGTTCGGTCGTGGTGCCCTGCTGGGTGCAGATCGAGGCGCCGCCCAGCTTCAGCGCCGAATCGACGCCGAGCTTCTTGCGGACCATGAAAGCCTGTCCGTCATAGTAGTTCACCGTCGAAAAGCTCAGGCCAAGCGCGGTATCCCGAGACATCGTCCAGGTGCTGGTCCGTGAAAGCAGGTCAACCTCGCCTGCCTGCAGGGCCGTGAACCGGTCCTTTGACGAGAGCGGCACGTATTTGACTTTGCTCGGATCGTTGAAGATCGCCGCGGCGATCGCCCGGCACAGATCGACGTCCAGGCCTGTCCATTTCCCCTGAGCGTCCGGGACACCGAAACCAGCCAAGCCCGGGCTGACGCCGCAATTCAGCTGCCCGCGGTTCTTGACCTGCGCCAAGGTGGTGGTTTGCGCCTGGGCGGCGCCCGCCGCGCAGAGCATGAGGCCTGTGGCTACAACCGCAGTTACGGTCCGTTTCATCTGTGTACTCCCAAGTTCCGAAGCAGGTTCGTCCCGCTCTCGATCATCTTGTCGGCTGGGAGCCAGATATTATGCCGTTTGTCGCAGGCTTCATGGCATGGACGGCGGTTTAGAGGGGGCCTCGGCTGATGCCGAGGCCCACATGTCTAGCTGCGTTCAGCGAACCGGCGGAGCGTATTGCAGGCCGCCCTTGGTCCAGAGACCGTTCTGGCCGCGGGCGATCTTGAGGAGCGAACCCTGGCCGACGTTCTTCTCGAAGGATTCGCCGTAATTGCCGACCTGCTTGACGATCCGGTAGGCCCAGTCGGGGGTCAGGCCGATGCCTTCGCCGAACTTGCCCTCGGTTCCGAGCAGACGCTTGATCTCCGGGTTGGAGGACTTCAGCATCTCGTCGACATTCGCCTTGGTCACGCCGAGCTCTTCCGCGTTCAGCATGGCGAAATGCACCCACTTCACCAGATTGAACCATTGGGCGTCGGTGTTGCGGGTTGCCGGTCCAAGCGGCTCCTTGGAGATGATCTCAGGCAGAACCATGTGATCATCGGGCGCAGTCAGCTTCAGGCGCTCGGCATAGAGGCCCGACGCATCCGTGGTGAACGCATCGCAGCGGCCAGCGTCATAGGCCTTGACCGTCTCGTCCGAGGAGGCGAAGGCGACGACTTCATACTTCAGGTTGTTGGCGCGGAAGAAGTCCGCGAGGTTGAGTTCGGTCGTGGTGCCCTGCTGGGTGCAGACCGACGCGCCGGAGAGCTGAAGAGCCGAGGTGACGCCGAGCTTCTTGCGGACCATGAAGCCCTGGCCGTCGTAATAGTTCACGCCGGTGAAAAGCAGGCCGAGCGCGGTGTCGCGCGACATCGTCCAGGTCGAGTTGCGCACGAGCACATCGACTTCGCCGGACTGCAGGGCCGTGAAACGGTCCTTGGCAGACAGCGGAATGAACTTGACCTTTGTCGGGTCGTTGAAGATCGCCGACGAGATCGCGCGGCAGTAATCGACATCGAGGCCTTGCCAGTTGCCCTGAGCGTCCGGCACGCCGAAGCCAGCAAGACCGGTATTCGAGCCGCAGTTGAGGATGCCGCGGGACTTGACCTGCGCCAGCGTTGCGGGCGCCTGGGCCGTTGCCACCGTAGCGGTCATCGCGAGGCCCAGCCCCGCGATCGCAACTGCCATGAACTTTTCCATCGAACTCTCTCCCGTTGAGGTCTCCCGGCTGGCCGCAGCCAGCGGGCAGTCTTCAGTTGCGTCGCCAGTGGGAGTGCGCGCCCCACTTGTTGCCCATATATTGAGCGACGTTCCCCTGCGTCGATTGCCAGAGCAGCGCATGTGCGTCAAGCAAGGGACCCTTTCCTGGAACGCATCTATCCACCCCTTGCATCACATGCGACTTTCAAAATGTGGTCAAGCCTGACTGCCTCGATCGGGACCTCCCTCCAGCGCCGACTCCATGAAAAAACTGTCTCCATCTGCGTTCGCGCAGCTTCGCGAAAAGACCCGCCTCGCCCTTGCCGGCCGGGATCCCGCCGACAGCTACGGTTTCGTCAATCCGCCGATCGTGCGCGGCTCGACGGTAATCTACCCGAACATGGAGGATTTCCTGGCGCGCAAGGCCCGCTACACCTATGGCACGCAAGGGAATCCGACGATCGATGCGCTGATCGCGGCGCTCAACACCATGGAAGGCGGTGCGGGAACCGTCGTTTGCCCGTCAGGTCTGCTCGCCTGCACCCTGCCCATGCTCGCGACCCTGTCGTCCGGCGATCACTTCCTGGTCACTGACAGCGTCTATCGGCCGACGCGTCATTTCTGCGACAAGGTCCTGCCGCGCATGGGCGTCGAGGTCACCTATTACGACCCGGCGGCCGGCGCCGACATCGCAAAGCTGTTCAAACCGAATACCAGGGCGGTCTGGACCGAGGCTCCGGGCTCACAGACCTTCGAGATGCAGGACATTCCGGCCATCGTCGCGGCCGCCCATGCCAGCGACATCCTGGTGCTGATGGACAACACCTGGGCGACGCCGCTGTTCTTCGATTCGCATAAATACGGGGTCGATCTCTCGGTTCAGGCCGGCACGAAGTATTACGCCGGCCATTCCGACGTGCTGATCGGCACGATCTCGGCACGTACCCCCGAACTCTACAGGCAGTTGCGCGAGACCTGGGAACTGCTCGGCGTCATCATCGCGCCCGAGGATGCTTTCCTCACGCTGCGCGGCATCCGCACGATGCATATCCGCCTGAAGGAGCAGATGCCCGCCGGTATCGAGATGGCCAATTGGTTCGCCGCCCGTCCCGAGGTGGCGCGCGTGATGCACCCTGCCCTGCCGAACGATCCCGGCCACGATCTGTGGAAGCGCGATTTCACCGGCGCCTCCTCCCTGTTCGCGATCGAGTTGAAGCCGGTGGCGCAGAAGGCTGTCGGCGCGATGCTCGACGGACTTACCCTGTTCGGGATGGGGGCCTCCTGGGGCGGCTATGAAAGCCTTGCCCTCCCCTTCGACTGCAAGGGCTATCGCACGGCAACGGAGCCTGATTTCAAGGGGCCGACCATCCGCTTCCATATCGGACTGGAGGATCTCGAAGATCTCAAGGACGATCTTGATGCCGGCTTTGMCCGCCTCCGGGCAGCGGTGTGATTCCAAAGGCCGGAGCGGCGATGCGAGAGGCGATCATTTTCGCCTATCTCGATGAGCCGCCCTTCTGCTGGCCCGGCCCCGATGGCCGCGCGCTCGGCAGCGATGTCGAGTTGATGACCGAGACCTTGCGGGAGATCGGCATTGTCTCGGTCGAGATGCGCCTGACCAGCTTCTCCGAGTTGCTGCCAGGCCTTGTCGATGGGCGCTGGACCATCACCACGCCGCTCTTCGTCACGCCGGAGCGGAAGAGAAGCGTCGATTTCAGCCGGCCAGTCTGGGCGCTGAGCGACGGACTCCTCGTCAGGCACGGTGATGAAGATCGCTTCTGCAGTTACGAGGCGCTGGCGCAGGATGGAAGCGCCCGCCTCGTTGTGGTGGCCGACCAGGTCCAGGAGCAGTCGGGCCTCGCGGCCGGCATTCCGCGAAACCGCGTCTTGCGCGTCGCGACGCAGGAAGACGCCGTGCAGATGGTCAGGGATCGAGGTGCCGAGGCCTATGCCAGCGTCGCCATGGCGCATCGTGGCTTCCTCGGTCACACCCCCGATGCCTCCCTTGCCATCGTGCCCGTGGCCGCCGAAGCGAAGGACAGAGAACCCGCAAAGGGCGCCTTTGCCTTCGCCAGATCGCAGGCGGATCTGCGGACCCGGTTCGATCAGGCTCTCGACGGGCTGATCGGCAGCGATTGGCACCGCGCCATGATGGCGCGATACGGCTTCGCGGCCAGCGATTTCGAAGTCGGTTAGCTCAGCGGCTTTCCCGCAAGCCGCAATCCAGTGGTCAGGACGTGCTTTAGCCCGGACCGGCGTTGGTATCCTCGCCCCTCGCCCTGGCGCGCAGGACGAATTGCAGGTTGCGGCAATAGACGAACAGGCCGAAGCCCTGCCCGAGAATGAAGACCGGGTCACGGCGGTAAAGCGCATAGACCAGCAGCAGGGCTCCGCCGCCGATCGAGAACCACCAGAAGGTCATCGGCACGACCGACCGCTTGGCCTTCTCGCTCGCCAGCCATTGCACCACGAAGCGCATGGTGAAGAGCGCCTGCGCCACGACGCCAAGCAGAACCCACCAGTCGATATTGTTCACGAAGACGTCGTGAAAATATTCGCCGATCATTTGCTGGAGGTCGATCAGCATCAGAGCGTCTCCGGCACGATCTGCGGCACGCGCTTGCGACGGCGGATCAGCCACCAGACGCCGGCGAGATCAAGAATACCGACCCAGAGCCGGTCGAAGAAGCCATAATTGGAGACACCGGTCAGGCGCGGGCGATCGCGTACGTCGACATGCGTGACCTGGTAGCCCTCCCGCACCATCAGGGCCG
Organism: Allobosea sp. P1_A7; assembly: GCF_056406775.1. Classification (NCBI taxonomy): domain Bacteria; kingdom Pseudomonadati; phylum Pseudomonadota; class Alphaproteobacteria; order Hyphomicrobiales; family Alloboseaceae; genus Allobosea; species Allobosea sp. P1_A7. Next base: position 5,157 of record NZ_JBFTZN010000184.1, on the reverse strand, counting down.
GCATGAACCGGTGCAGCGCATCGAAATAGGGCAAGGCGAGATAGGCTTCACGGCGGAAGCATTTCAGCCCGCAGCCCGTGTCGCGGGTGCCGTCCTTGAGAATGCGGCCGCGGACGCCATTGGCAATGCGCGACTGCCATTTCTTGAAGCCGGTATCCTTGCGTCCGACACGCTGGCCCTGGACGAGCCCGGCCTGCAATCCGGCCTTGTGCAGGGCCTGCACCATCGCCGGGATGAAGGCCGGATCGTTCTGGCCGTCACCGTCGAGCGTCACCACGACCGGCGCCCGGGCGTGGCGGACACCGGTACGCACAGCCGCGCTCTGCCCGCAGGATTGTTCGTGGCGGATCGCACGCAGCCAGGGGCGCGTCGTGCCGAGCTCGCGCAGCGCGGCCGCCGTGCCATCGGTCGAGCCGTCATTGACATAGATCACCTCGAAGGCGCCGAGCGTTTGGCAGGCCGCCTCGATATCGGCCAGCAGCGGCCCGACATTGCCGACTTCGTTGCGAACGGGCACGACAACGCTGAGTTGCGGCAAGGTGATGGGTTGTGTCTCGGTCACGAAAGCTTCATCCGGGAAAACGGCGCGCAAACTGCGTCAAGCGCGCAAACAGGGCAAGCAGGTTTCACTGTCGCGCGAACACGGCCATCTCGAGCCGCTTGCCGCCATTGAGATTGAAGCCGGGAATCGAGGTGACGAGACGTGGCGTGATCCCGGCGGCGGCGACGCCGGCATGGAACTCCGCTTCGAAGCGTTTTTCGACGAGCGCGATCCGGCAGCCGGGCTCCTTCAGGAAGGCAGCGGCCGCCGCACCATTCGGCCCCATGGCAAGATCGGTCCCGGTCAGGAAGACGAGGCTCGGCTCGCGATAACCCACGGTCATCACTGCGGGATCGGCACAGCCGACCGCCCGGACGGCTTCCGCCAGACGGGGCGAGAGCTTGAGCGAACGCAGGCTCTCGATCGCAAAGCCGTAGACGCCGATCGAGAGCAGGAGGCTCGCCAGGACGCAGCGCCAGAGCGCACCCTCCAGGTCGCCCTGCCGGAACGCCATGACGACGCGCCAGGCCACGAACAGCGCCAGCGCGAAAACTGGAAGTGCGAGATAGGGTACGGTGCGATCCAGCGTCCAGTTGGCATAGATGATCACGCCGACAAGCGCCGTCGGGACCAGCAGGACCAGCGCGGCGGTCGCGGTCGCGCCACGCCGAAGGCGATCGATGCCGCCATTGACCATCGCCAGAAGCAGCAGCGTCGTGACCGCCGGATAGAGCGGCAGCACGTAATGCGGCAGCTTGGTCGGCACCGCCTCGAAGACGATCCAGGACGGCACCATCCAGGCCAGCAGGAAGATGATCTGCGGCTCGCGGCGACGCACCCAGGCAAAGGGGATCGCCATCGCGGCGAAAGCAGCCGCCGGCCAATAGGTGCCGAAGAAGATCAGCAGATAGAGCCCGGGCGGACCCCAGTGCTTCTCCTGGCCCTCCGCGACCTTGCCCAACATATCGTTGCCGACGCTGGCCGTGAAGAAACTGCCGCCGGTCTTCCAGGCGATCGCCACGAACCAGGGCAGCACGACGAGCAGGCAAAGCAGCAGCCCCCAGGACGGGCGCAACGATGAGAACCAACGCCAGGAGCGCTCGCGGATGCATAGCACGATCGTGGCGAGTCCCCAGACCATCGGCACGATCGGCCCCTTGATCAGCAGGGCAATCGCTGTCGCGCCCCAGAAAACCAGCCAGTTGCGGCGGTCCGGCACGAAGGCGAGCGAGCGGGTCCAATCCAGCCAGGCGCGCGCCAATGCCCCCATCGTCGCCACCGCGCAGGCTGCGAGCACCGCATCGGTCTTGGCGATCCGGGCTTCGACGCCGAGCAGCACAGCAGCGGCCATCAGAGCCCCGCCGAGCAGCGCCACGCCCGGGCTGAAGAAGGCGAGCAGCGCCCAATAGGTCAGCAGCACCGTGGCAACCGCGCCGATCAGCGACGGCACGCGATAGAGCCAGATCTGATGACGAGGGTCCTGGACACCCAGCGCCTCGCCGGCGGTCACAGCCGCGCTCTGCAGCCAATAGATTCCGACGGGCTTCTTGTGCCGCGCCTCCTGCTGGAAGCGGATATCGACGAAATCGCCGGTCTCGAGCATCTGTTTGCTCGCCTGGGCGAAGCGCGGTTCGTCGCGATCGAGCGGCTGGAGGCTCGTGAATCCCGGCAGGAAGGCTGCGAGGGAGAGCAGAAGCAGGAAGACGCAGGCGCGCCAATGGCTGGCCGATGCGAAAACGGAGATGCGGTCAAACACGGGCCGGAGCGAAAGCATTGTCCATCCTCGCGACCGGCCAGGTCGCGTTCATCGCAGGCATGAATGTCGCAAGGCCAGGTATCGACCCAGGGCGCCGCCGGCATGGCGGGGCTTTCGGGCGCGATCAAGGCAAAACGGCCCGCGTCCCGGCGACGCACGCCGTTTACGACGCCACCTCCCCTCCTGCAAGCCAAACGCAGGATATCCCTTGCGGGCGCCGCAACCGCGACGACGAGGCAGGAGGATTATCCGTGGCCAGGCTTCTCTGGCGCAGTCCTCGCGGCCTTCGTCCTTTTCGGCCGGATGATCTTCGACCTACGATGCSCAGGCGCCGTCGATTCCGGCGGCTCCGAAACTCGGGGGAGAAGGTTGGACCCTTCGGGCCAGCGTCAGGCCTTCTTCAGGAATTCCGTTCTGAGCACAAGTCCCTTCACCTTCTCGGCGTTGCACTCGATCTCATCCTCGCTGCCGGTCAGGCGGATGTTCTTGACCAGGGTACCGCGTTTCAAGGTGACGGAGGTCCCCTTCACCTTGAGATCCTTGATCAGCGTCACGGAATCGCCGTCCCTCAGGACATTGCCGTTGCTGTCCTTCACGTCGCTCATCGCGGGAATCCGTCTGTGCGATTCTTGGTGGATCTCAGCGCGTCCCGCGACTGCGATCGATAGAAGTGGCGAGCCCGGCAGGATTCGAACCTGCGACCAGCAGCTTAGAAGGCTGCTGCTCTATCCAACTGAGCTACGGGCCCGTAGTCGAAAGCGCCCGGTCAGGCGCCAAATGGTTGGTCAGTGGGTCCACTGCCCGACACGATTGAACTTGAAGTTATCCGAATAGGCCATGCCGCGCCGCTTCGGCACATGGGGCTGCTCCACCCGATAGGCGATGCCGTTGCGCGTGGCATAGGCCACTGCCTCATCCTCCGTGTCGAACCAGAGTTTCACCTGGCTCTTCATATCGGCAGAGGATGTCCACCCCATCAGCGGTTCGATCTGGCGCGGCTGCTCCGGCTCGAATTCCAGCAGCCAGCGCTCGGTCTTTGCCGTGCCGGACTGCATGGCATTGCGGGCTGGGCGGTAAATGCGTGCGGTCATGCTCTGGCTCGGCCGTCAGCTCGTCATTCCATTGGCCCGCGACAGCGGGCCAGGCGATCTCGAGAATGGTCGGGGCACCAGGATTCGAACCTGGGACCCTCTGCTCCCAAAGCAGATGCGCTACCGGGCTGCGCTATACCCCGACTGTCTGCAAGTGCATCAAATCACTCACGAAACGATCGCACACGCTCCTCGACGGCCACATGCGACGCGCAACGAGATAGCACCGAACTGCCGCCATGGGAACCGTAAGTTCCGATGAAATTCCCAGGCAAATTCGTCAGGCATTTCCCGCCGTGCCTTCGCGCAACCCAGAGCCCGAACGACGAAATTGGCCGTACGGCCGTCGAAGCACACTCAATTCGTTCGCCTTCGCGTGCGCCGACACCCTGCGCGCAGATGCAATCTACCACTTTCGCGCCCTGCCGTTCCTGCAACGGGCTAATGCGAGATGCTGCACTTTCGAGCCCTCTGGCCGGAATGCCTACCTTTTCGGATGACGAGGGAGCCTCGTGCGGGGTGTAGGCAAATCCCCCCTAAGGAGAAACGACCTAGCGTAAAAGCCAAATTGAGCAAAACCAACAAATCTCGATATGTTCAAAAATGAGAAAGCACGAAAAATATTGAAGATGAACTTCGCATTTCAAAGAAAAACCAATTAGCGCCCTGGCGGCTTAATGCCTCCCTGGGCGGGAGGCATTGCTATGAAATATCTAAAATCCAGCATACTGATTGCCGGCTTGCTTGCTACAACATCAACATTATCCTACGCACAGAATCCTGCCGCTCGTGGCCTTCCCGAATATTATGAAGGCCTCGCGATAGACGGCACTCCGACGCAACAGCCCTATCGTTCCTGCGAAAGCAAACTCATCGGAAGCCAGAGGCTCTGGCAGTGCGATCCGTCCGGCCGCAACAGGATGAGTGGACCTGTAGGCCTGGATTGGTCCGCGAGCAGTGCGGCTGCGACATCCGGATCGGCTTCCAGCCTCCCCGGTCCCGGCGGGGTGCGGTATTACAACGCGGTCACGGCCAACGGGCGCAAAACGCGGGCGCCGAGTCGGGACTGTGTCATTCAGGAATATGACAGCGGACCCTTGTGGGCCTGTCCACCGCGCGCCACGGCGGCGATCGGCACCGGGGCGCCCGCCTTCCAGGGGGCTGCCCCTGGCGGCGTTCAGTATTACACCGCTGTCACCCCCAACGGTCGCCGGACGCGCGCGCCCAATCAGGCATGTGCCCTCTACCAGCAGGACGGCGGCGAGTACTGGGCGTGCCCGCCGCTGACAACGGGAGCACTGTCTTCAGGAGCACCCGGCAGCGCCGGAAATCCGGCAGGCAACGGTAACGGCAACGGCGGCGAAGGCGGAAATCCTGCTGGCGGCGGCGCCAGCACAGCGAGCAACAGCAGCGGTTCGGGTTCGGGCGGCGGGTCCGGCGGAGGCGGTGGATCCGGTGGGGGCGCTGGGCCCGGTGGGGGCGCTGGGTCCGGTGGGAGCGGCAGTTCGGGCGGCGGTGGCGGCTCCGGAGGTGACGGCCGTTCCGGCGGCAGTGGCGGTTCCGGCGGTAGCGGTGGCTCCGGTGGCAACGGTGGCTCAGGCGGCGGCCACGGCGGTGGCAATGGTGGCGGTCACGGCGGTGGCAATGGCGGCGGCCACGGCGGTGGCAATGGCGGYGGTCACGGCGGCGGCAATGGTGGCGGCCACGGCGGTGGCAATGGCGGCGGTCACGGYGGCGGCAATGGYGGCGGCCACGGCGGYGGCAATGGC
>NZ_JBFTZN010000183.1:0-13200 GCF_056406775.1 Allobosea sp. P1_A7 | reverse complement strand
GAGCAGGGTACGCCCGACCAGGTTGGCCGTCAGGAAGCCGAGCAGCGTCAAGCCGATCAATCCGATCACCAGCCCGAAGCCGGGGATCGGATAAGGCAGATAGGTCTCGGGCAGATAATTGTTGGGGATCAGCGGCTTCACCACCCCGTCGATCAGGTTGATGAACCACCAGGTCACCGAAGCGGTGATCGCCAGCGGCCCCGCGATCACGAGCCCGGTCAGGAAATAGCGGCGTAGCCGCGTGCCCGCAGTCGGCCGCAGCAAATCCGGCTGAAGCATGTGGCTGGGATCAGGAGGGCCGTCTAACGTCATGGCGGTCCGGGAATCCGATCTCCACAGGGCGTGCTTGCCTCGGCGGCGCTGCATCGCGATATGAGCAGGATAGCCGAGCCGGTGCTGCTGACCAGCCCCGTCTCACGTGCCGACGCGAATGCGGATGGATTTCGTGACCGAAACACCCCGGCAACTCCGCCGCTGGTACAGGCCGCTGATGTTCGCCGCTGGTTGGGTGTTCACGGGAATCGGGGTTATCGGCCTCGTGCTGCCGCTGATGCCGGGAACAGTCTTCCTGATTCTCGCGGCCTGGTGCTTTTCGCGGTCTTCGCCTCGCTTCGAGGCCTGGCTGCTTGGCCATCCCAGGCTGGGTCCGCACGTCCGTCGCTGGCGCGCAACCGGCGCGATCGACCGTCGGGCGAAATGGATCGCCTGCGGCTCCATGCTGTTCAGCTTCGGACTGGTGGCGCTGAGCGACGCTCCGCCTGTCGCGCTCTGGGCCAGCGGCGCCAGCCTGCTCGCCGCCGGAAGCTATGTCGCGAGCCGGCCGGAGCCGACCCGCCAGGATTGATCACTCGACCGAGGATTGATCACTCGACAGTGACGGATTTTGCCAGGTTGCGCGGCTGGTCGACGTCCTTGCCCATGAAGACGGCCGTTTGATAGGCGATCATCTGGATCGGGACTGCATAGACGATCGGTGCGAAGAGCGGGTCCATATCCGGCATCACGATCGTCACCTCGGGCTCGATGCCACATTCGGCAGCGCCCTTGGCGTCGGTGATCAGGATGATCCGGCCGCCACGTGCCGCGACCTCCTGCATGTTGGAGGCGGTCTTCTCGAACAGCGTATCATGCGGTGCGATGACGATGACCGGCATGTCCTCGTCGATCAGTGCGATAGGACCATGCTTCAGCTCACCTGCCGGATAACCTTCGGCGTGTATATAGCTGATTTCCTTGAGCTTCAGAGCGCCTTCGAGCGCCATCGGGAAGCTCGTGCCCCGGCCGAGATAGAGCACGTCGCGTGCCTTCGACAGCTTTCGGGCGAGCTTCYCGATCTCGGGTTCCAGCGTCAATGCCTGCGCCATCAATCCGTGCCGCGGGCGCGAGCCGCCGCAAGCGCCCGGCTCGCGAGCGCGGTCAACTGGCAGGTAAAGGCCTTGGTCGAAGCCACGCCGATCTCCGGCCCGGCCAGGGTCGGCGCCACGACATCGCTCTCTCGCGCGATTGTCGAGGTCGGCACGTTCACGACGGCAAGGACGTGCTGCCCTTCCTGACGGGCGTAGCGCAGGCAGGCAAGCGTATCGGCGGTTTCACCCGATTGCGAAACGAAGAGCGCGAGACCGTCCTTGGGCAGCGGCGCCTCGCGATAGCGGAACTCGGAGGCGACATCGATCTCGACGGGCAACCGCGCCAGCTTCTCGAACCAGTACTTCGCCGTCAGTCCCGCATAATAGGCGGTTCCGCAGGCCGAGATGGACAGCCGCGACAGCGCCTTCCAGTCAAAGGGGGCATCGAAGGGCAGGCGCACGGTTCCCGCAGCCATGTCCAGATACTTCGTCAGCGTATGGCCGACGACCTCCGGCTGCTCGTGGATCTCCTTGGCCATGAAATGATGGTAGTTGCCCTTCTCGACCAGGAAGGTGCCGGCGGCGACCCGCTGCGCGCGACGCTCCACCTGCGCGCCCGTGACGTCGTAGAAGGTCGCGCCTTTGCGATGGAGCACGACCCAATCGCCTTCTTCCAGATAGGCGATGAGATTGGTGAAAGGGGCCAACGCCAACGCGTCAGAGCCGAGATACATCTCGCCATCGCCGACGCCGACCGCGAGCGGCGAGCCCTTGCGAGCGCCGATCAACAGGTCTTCCTCGCCCTGGAACAGGAATGCGAGGGCAAAGGCACCGCGCAGGCGTGGCAGGCTGGCTGCAACCGCCGCAACCGGATTCTTGCCCCGCTCCATCTCGCTGGTGACGAGATGGGCGACGATCTCGGTATCGGTCTCGGTCTCGAAGACGCGGCCCGCAGCTTCGAGCTCGGCGCGCAGCTCGCGGAAGTTCTCGATGATGCCGTTATGCACGACCGCGAGCTTCTCGGTCGCATGCGGGTGAGCATTGGTCTCGTTTGGCTTGCCATGCGTCGCCCAGCGCGTATGGCCGATGCCGATCATCCCATCGAGCGGCTCGTTCGACAGGCGGATCTCGAGGTTCCTGAGCTTGCCCTCGGCACGGCGGCGCGTGAGCAGACCCTTCTCCAGCGTCGCGACGCCGGCGGAATCATAACCCCGATATTCGAGCCGCCGCAGCGCCTCGACCACCTGAATGGCTACGGCTTCCTTGCCCAGGATCCCCACAATGCCACACATGCCCGACCTCTTTGAGTGTTGCCGTTGCCGGCCCGTGTAGCTGCGAACGCCAAAAACACCCAATCACGTTGAATGTCAGACTGTGAACAGGCGGTTTCGGCGTCGATTCAATCCGTATTCTTGGCCGCGCTCAGCTTCCTGACCTTTGCCCTATCTCGGAACACCTTCGCCCAACCGTCCCGCCCGACTTGCCTGCCGCGAGCGATCGCCAGCCCGTCAGGCGGAACATCGGAGGTGATGACCGAACCGGAGCCGACATAAGCCCCATCGCCGATCGTCACCGGGGCAACCAGCGACGAGTTCGAACCGACAAAGGCGCCGGCACCGATGGTCGTCTTGTATTTGAAGAATCCGTCATAATTACAGGTGATCGTACCGGCACCGATATTGGCCTCGGCGCCGACGCTCGCATCCCCGATATAGGTGAGATGGCTGACCTTGGCTCCTTCCCCGATATCCGCCGCCTTGATCTCCACGAAGTTCCCGACCTTGGCCTTGCGCGCCAGCTTCGCGCCGGGGCGCAGCCGGCCATAAGGCCCGACACTCGCCTGCGGGCCAACCTCGGCGCCCTCCAGATGCGAGAAGGCATGAATCACCGCGCCATCGGCAACGCTGACGCCGGGGCCAAAAACGACATTGGGTTCGATCAGGACATCGCTGCCGATTGTCGTGTCGTAGCTGAAGAACACGGTCTCGGGCGCAATCAGCGTCGCACCCTCCTTCATTACCGCCAGGCGCTTGCGGCGCTGGAACTCTGCTTCCGCAGCAGCGAGTTGGGCGCGGTCATTGACGCCCTGCACTTCGCTTTCGGGGGCGCTCAGCGCGACCACCTTCAAGCCTTTGGCGCGAGCGAGCGCCGGGGCGTCGGTCAAATAGAATTCGTTCTGGGCGTTCGAGCTGCCGATTGAATCGAGAATGGCAAGTGCGTGCCGACCGTCCAAGGCCATCAGCCCGGCATTGCAGAACCGGATCGTCCGCTCGGCCGCGCTCGCATCCTTGTGCTCGACGATCGCTTCCAGCACGCCGTCGCGCATCACAAACCGCCCGTAGCCAGTCGGGTCGGCAGCCTCGAATCCCAGCGCCACAACCGGCGCACCATCGGCGAGCCCAGCCCGCAGCGACAGGAAGGTCTCGGGCCGAACCAGCGGCGTATCCGCGAAGGCGACGAGGATATCGTCATAGCCCTCGGCCAGCGCCGCACGCGCCGCCAGCACCGCATGCGCCGTGCCGCGGCGCTCGGCCTGGACGAAGACGCGTGCCGACGGCAGGAGCGCCTCGACCTCGGCTGCGACGTCCGGCCGATCCGGCCCGATCACCACCGCGACCGCATCTGCCCCCGCCGCAGCAACTGCCGCGAGCGCATGACCGAGCAGCGAGCGGCCGGCCATCTCATGCAGCACCTTCGGGCGCTGCGATTTCATCCTTGTGCCCTCGCCCGCGGCGAGAATAACTGCAAGGCAGGTACGTCCGGGCTGTATTTCGGTCATGATTGTCGGCTTCCCTGCGGATCTAGCCTTTCGCTCCCGTGACCCTGACGGTGTCGCGTGGGCGATTTGGTGCATGGTGGCATTGCGGTCGCCGTGGATAGCCGATCCTGATGGCATTTGCCAAAACCTCCGGAGAGATCTTCGGCCGGCGTATTCGAGGGGCGAGACGCAATGGCAATACCTTTCCGCCGGCAACGCAAACGCGTTGCCCAAGTCGCTGGCCGCACGCAATTTTTAAGCGGCGACCGCTTTTCAGCCAGCCGGGAAATGATCTAGAAGCGCTGGGGTGCGACTGCGCCGCCCGCGTATGTTGGAAATAATGTCGAAATCCTTGAATCGCCGATGGTTTCTGGAGGGTGCGGCGTACAGCCTCGCCGCCGCGCCGCTTATGGGCACGAGCCCTGCATTTTCTCAGGCCAGCTGGGCCGCAACTGTACAGTCGGTGATCGCGGAAGGTCAGCGTTTCGATGCCGCACTGGTTGTCGAGGCCGCCCGCATGCTGTCGCGGCGCCCGATGGTTCCGGTGACGACCAATGATCTGCCCGAAGGCTACGCCACCCTGCCCTTCGACCAGTTCTCCGGGATTCGTGCGCAACCCGGCGGCCTGATCTGGGCTGGAGAGAACCGCGGCTTCACGGTCGAGCCGCTGCATCGCGGCTACGTCTTTTCTGCTCCCGTCAGCCTGTTCACGGTCGAAGACGATGTCGTGCGCCGCGTTGCGTTCGATCGCGGCAAGTTCGACTACGGCAAGGTTGCTCCCCCCCCGGCGGGCGTCGATCTGCAGTTCTCCGGCTTCCGGGTCTCCGCCGGGCTCGAGCGGCCTTACGAGGTTGCGATCTTCCAGGGCGCGACCTTCTTCCGCGCCGTGGCGCGCGGCCAGAACTTCGGTGCGCTGGCGCGCGCGCTGATCCTGCGTCCCGGCGAGACGCGGGGCGAGGAGATTCCCTTCTTCCGCGCCTTCTGGATCGAGCGCCCCAATCCGGCATCGGGCATGCTCGTGATTCACGCCCTGCTCGATTCCGAGAGCCTGTCAGGTGCGGCCCGGATGACTCTGCGCCCCGGCGACGTCACATTCATCGATGTCGAGATGACCCTGTTCGCGCGGCAGGTGTTGGACCATGTCGGCTTCGGCTGCACCACGGGCACCTTCATGTCGGGGCCTCAGAGCCGCCGGACCTTCGACGACGTCCGCCCGGCCGTGCACGAGGTCTCCGGTGTCCAGATGCTCACCGGCGCCGGCGAATGGATCTACCGCCCGGTCAGCAACCCGACCAATCTGCAGGTCTCTTCTTTCGTCGACACCAATCCGCGCGGCTTCGGTCTCGTCCAGCGGGAGCGCGATCCGGCAGCGTTCCAGGATGACGACCAGCGCTTCGAGCTTCGCCCCAGCGTCTGGATGGAGCCGCTTGGAGAATGGGGAGCCGGTTCAGTCCAGCTGATCGAGATCCCAAGCGATTCCGACATCAACAGCAACATCATTTCCTACTGGCGGCCGCGCCAGCCGATCGCCGCGGGCAGCGAAACCACGATCACCTATCGCCAGGCCTGGTGCTGGCAGCCACCCGAGCGACCACCGCTCGCCCTGGCCACGCGCATGCGTCAAGGCCGCGGCACGCAGGGTCGGCGTCGACGGTTCATGGTCGAGTTCACAGGTGACAAGCTGGCGGACCCCGCTGTGGTTGCCGCGACGCGCGCCAATATCACGGCGACGACCGGGGCGATCCAGGGTTTGCGTCTTTGGCCTTATCCGGAACGCAAGCTGATGCGGGTCCGCTTCGAGGTCGACCCTGGCAATGAGAATCTCTCCGAACTGCGCCTTGTGCTCGAAGCCGGCGGCCAGCCCGTATCGGAAACGTGGTTGAATCGATGGACGTGGTGACCGAGATGCCGCCGCGCGCGGTCGAAACCGCTCCCCGTCCGGGCTTGCCCCGTCCGGAGGCAGCGACCCCGCCTGAGAACCGGCTGGTGATGCCGGTCCAGTCCTTCCGCAGCTGGAAGGCCTCGGAACGCCGCAAGCCCGCCGCACCATTGGCCTGGACGACGCCGTGGCTGAAGCGCCTCTTCGTCTTCGGTGGCGGTCTCGCGCTCACCGCCTATGGCGCCTGGGAAATGTACCATGTCGTGTCGGTCAGCCGCACGACCTTCCTGCAGTACGTCTTGCTGCTGCTGTTCACGGTCAATTTCTCGTGGATCGCACTCGCCTTCACCAGCGCACTGATGGGGTTCTTCGGCCTGCTGTTTAGGACCGGCCGGACCGAACGGGCGGAATCCCTCCAGCATCGCACCGTCGTGGTGATGCCGATCTACAACGAGTCGACCGCGCGAACCTTCGCGGCGCTGGCCGCGATCCGGGAATCGGTAGAGGCCACGGGCCTCGGGGCGCATTTCGACTATTTCATCGTCTCGGACACGACCAATCCTGATGTCTGGATCGCCGAGGAGCGCGCCTTTCTCGCTCTGCGTGAACGGCTCGGCCCCGGCGCGCGCGTCTACTACCGGCACCGCCCGAAGAACCATCACCGCAAGGCCGGCAACATCGCCGATTTCGTCACCCGTTGGGGCGGTGACTACGAGCACATGGTCGTGCTCGACGCCGACAGCCTGATGACCGGCACCTGCATCGTGCGCCTCGCTGTCGCGATGGAGGCCGATCCCGACGCAGGAATCATCCAGTCGCTGCCGCTGATCATCAATCGCAACACCTTCTTCGCGCGGCTGCAGCAATTCGCGGCACGGGTCTACGGACCGGTGATCGCGACCGGCCTCGCCATGTGGTCGGGCCGCGACGGCAATTACTGGGGCCATAACGCGATCATTCGCACCAAGGCCTTCGCCGATCATTGCGGACTGCCCGATCTGAACGGCAAGCCGCCCTTCGGCGGACATGTCTTGAGCCATGACTTCGTCGAGGCCGCGCTGATGCGCCGCGCCGGCTGGTCGGTCTATATGCTTCCCGACCTGACGGGTTCGTATGAGGAGAGCCCGCCCTCCCTGATCGACATATCAGTGCGCGACCGCCGCTGGGCGCAGGGCAATCTCCAGCACTCGCGCATCATCGGCGCGAAGGGTTTCGTCTGGTCGACGCGCCAGCATTTCGCCACCGGCATCATGGGCTATCTCGCCTCGCCGTTCTGGTTGATGCAGCTCGTGGTCGGCATCCTGATCGTGCTGCAGGTCAATTACGCGCGCCCTGAATACTTCACCCAGGAGTTCACGCTCTTCCCGGTCTGGCCGCGCTTCGACCCCGAGCGCGCCTTGAACCTGTTCGCCCTCACCATGGCGATCCTGCTCGCACCAAAGCTCTTTGGGCTGCTGCTGACCCTGTTCGACGGCAAGCTGCGGCGCGCCTGCGGCGGTACCATCCGGCTGATTCTCTCGTCGCTGCTCGAGATCCTGTTCTCCGCCTTCTTCGCGCCGATCATGATGCTGATCCAATCGGGTTCGGTCTTCCAGATCCTGCTCGGACGCGACACGGGCTGGAACCCGCAGCGCCGCGACGACGGCTCGATTCCGTTGAAGGACATCATCCGGCGCCACCGAATGCACACCGCACTCGGCGCCATCGCCGGTATCTCGGCCTTCATGATCGCGACCTCGCTCTTCGCTTGGATGTCGCCGACGATCGTGGGTCTCGTGCTGGCCATTCCGCTGTCCTGGGCATCGGGCCAGCTCGCGCTCGGGCTCTGGCTGAAGCGGCACAAGCTCCTGGTGACGCCGGAGGAAGGCGACCCGCCGGCGATCGCGCTGCGTGCCAATGCGCTGCAGGAGGAATTCGCCAAGGCGGGCTTCGACGAAGCCGACGGCCTCAAGGCGCTGCATGCCGATCCGCGCCTGCGTGCCGAGCACGACATGATGCTCCCCGAGGGGCATCCGCGCCGCCGCGGTGAAGTCGAGCCCGAGCGCGCCGTCGCACAGGCAAAGCTGGTCGACGCGGAAACGATCGACGAGGCCGCGATCTGGCTGAAGCCGAGGGAACGTATGGTCGTGCTTCACGACCGCGCTCTGGTTGGCTTGCTGTCCTCGTTGCAGCCGTCGAAGGACTAGACGGGGAAGCTCGTCAGTTTCGGAGCGACGGCGGGGGACGGGAAACAGATCGCCGGTCGTCGTCTGCCCTGCATACCCGCGACGCTGCGCTTGAGCGTCAGCCATTCGCTACATGGCCGCCTTCTGAGCGCCCGGTCGCTTCGCAAGCGGCTGCGGCCTCAGAGCACGCTGCATTCAAACCAGCATCCCGGCCGGGCGGCTTCGGCGGCTCGGAGCTGTGGCCCATGCGGGAAGAGAGCCTTCACTGGCCCGGTCAGGGTTCCCTGGGCTTTCCGGTCGCCGGAAGATCCGCGGTTCCGCATCATCCCAGCCGAAATCACCAGCCTCGTGCCAACGCGCATTCGCCGTCTGGCGCTTAAGTCCTCGGGCTGCTCACTGCCTGGTGAGGACATCCTGGATCGCCCGAGCGGCGACGGCGTGGCCATTCTCGTTCCAGTGAGCATCCGCCGCGAACTCGAATCGCCGCTGGTTGCGAGCCCAGTCCTCGGCGAAGACGGGGTGCAGGTCGAGGAAGGCGATCCCCGCCCGTGATGCGGCCTCGGCGGCGATACGGTTGAGCTTCAGCGCCGGGCTGTCGGGGCGGCCGGCGTAGATCGCGCTGCGATCGCCATCCATGGCCACCAGCAACTGGGCGCCGATACTGCGGGCCTGCGCCGCAAGGCGGACCATCATGTAATCCGTCGCGGCGCGGATATCGGCCTCGCGACTCAGCACCGACGCGACATCGATATTGGCCGCAAAGCGCGTATCCTCGGCCTGGGCCGGCCCGAGGAACGCATCCAGCAGAGCCTGCGGGCGCACCTGCCAGCGATAGAGGAAATAGCGCGCCGTCGCGGTCTGCCTGAGCCACTCCACGGCGCGGGGACGCCAAGGCTCAGGCGCGATCTCGCCTAGAACCTTGCCGCCCTCGACACGCAGCTTCAGGAAGCTCGACGTATACCGGCCCGGCGTGAAGACAAAGCTCTCGTCGAAGTCGTTATGGACCAGCAGCACGACGATCTGGTCCGGCCTCGCCGCCAGCACCTCACGGTCGATCATCTGGATATATTGGCTGAAGGGTGCCCCGGCGATGGCGTAGCGGTAGACCTCGACGGGGCCCGCGCTGGCAAGGCCACCCTGAATCACGTCGGCGACGCTGCGCCCGACCGGAACCTGCAGGGCCTCGACGAAGCTGTCGCCGACAAAGGCGACCCGTCGACGCCCGGGAATGCGCTCGGCCGGATAATCCGGCAAGGGCGAATTCCACCCCTTGGCGTTGATCGAGAATGGCGCCGCGATCTCGTCGCGCACGCGCCAGACGCCGGTCTGGTTCGGAGCATAGCGCACGAGTTCATTGGCGAAGTCGTTGCGCGGCACGTCGCTGCCCGGCAGCACGAAGCGAAACAGAACAAGCTCGCAAAACGCGAGAAACACCAGCAGGCTGGCCAGCGACACGCCAAGATTGATCAGGCCGTTGCGCAGGCGGGAGCGAGGTTTCTCCACCGTCATGCTCCCGCTCATTGCTCTAGTCGATATCCTCGACTTCGACCTCGGTGCCATAGACGCGCTGCGCGAGCGACGCCTCCATGAACGGGTCAAGATCACCGTCGAGCACGTCCGACGGCGCCGTCGAGCTCACTCCGGTGCGCAGGTCCTTCACCAGCTGATAGGGCTGCAGCACATAGGAGCGAATCTGGTGGCCCCAGCCGATATCGGTCTTGGAGGCCGCCTCGGCATTCGCCTTTTCCTCGCGCTTCTTCAGCTCGACCTCGTAGAGGCGGGCGCGCAGCATGTCCCACGCCTTGGCGCGGTTCTTGTGCTGTGAACGCTCCTGCTGGCAGGTGACCGCAATCCCCGTCGGGATATGCGTGATGCGCACCGCCGAATCGGTCGTGTTGATGTGCTGCCCGCCGGCGCCCTGGGCGCGGTAGGTGTCAATCCGGCAATCCGATTCCTTGACGTCGATAACGATCCGGTCGTCGACGACGGGATAGACCCAGACGGATGCGAAGCTGGTCTGCCGGCGGGCGTTCGAATCGAATGGCGAGATGCGCACGAGCCGGTGCACGCCCGATTCGGTCTTCAGCCAGCCATAGGCATTGTGGCCCTTGAACTGCAGCGTCGCCGACTTGATGCCGGCCTGATCGCCATCCTGATAGTCGAGCATCTCGACCTTGAACTTCCGCCGCTCGCCCCAGCGCCGGTACATGCGCAGCAGCATCTCGGCCCAGTCCTGGCTTTCGGTACCGCCGGCGCCAGGATGGATTTCGACATAGGTATCGAGCATGTCGGCCTCTCCGGAGAGCAGTGTCTCGACCTGCCGGCGTGCCGCTTCCTGCTCGACAGCCTTGATCGCGACTTCGCCTTCCGTGATGGAGGCGGCATCACTCTCCATCTCGCCCAGCTCGATCAGCGTCAGGGCATCGTCGAGATCGCGCTCGAGCTTCAGGATGCCGTTGATCTGGTCTTCGAGCGAGGTCCGCTCGCGCATGAGCTTTTGTGCCTGCTCGGCATCGTCCCAGAAGGTGGGGCCTTCGGAAAGTGCGTTCAGCTCCGCGAGGCGTCGTTGTGCGACATCCCAGTCAAAGATGCCTCCTCAGCAGTCCAATCGACTGCTTGGCGTTATCAAGTTGGGTCTGAACTTCAGGACGCATGATGCCAGCAGAACTTTCCTTGATGGGATTCGATCCGGCATGCCGGACGGAGCTGTTCAGATAGGGGCGAAAGGCGCGGGTGTAAACGGCACAGAATGTTTTCCAGCCTCCGCGAGGCCATCAGAGAGGTGCAGTCATCTCCACGAGCTTCGCCACCGTGTTCATGTTGCGCGCCGTGCCGGGGTCGCAGGCCGGAATGCGCAAGCGTGAATCCGCCATCCCGTCGCCATAAAAGATATAGACTTCGCGCTGGGCGAGATGCACCAGCTCACCCCGGATACCGCGGGCATGGTCCAGGGTGTCAGCGGGAAGCGGCTCGTCGACGAAGATCGCCACCGTGCGGTTACCAGGCTTGTCCGAAAAGGGATTGCGCGCCAGCACCCCGGACATCTCGGCGGCAGATCTGACCAGCACACCGACTGGCTTTCCCGCATGGGTCCGGAGTTTGTCCTCGAGCACCGACTTGATCTGCGCTTCGTCCGCATCGCTCGTGAACACCACATTGCCGCTGGCGATATAGGTGCGCACCTGGCTAAGGCCAGCTTCCTCGCACATCGCCTTCAAAGTGGTCATCGGGAGTTTTCCCGTTCCCCCGACATTAACCGCGCGCAACAGGGCTATATAGGCCGTCATGGCGTCTCGCCGCATGCAGAGTTCGGCCCAATGCCGGCGCCCTCGCCGGCCGGGATACAGAACGCCGGCGCGAGACACGGGGCCGATCTGGCCTTCGCTCCCACGCCGGCGATAACGGATCTAGTACAGGCCGCCGGTGCCGGACCCGACGCTGCGCCCGCCGCCGGGAGAGACGTTGAACGGCGCGCCGCCACCCTCACCCGCAGCACCGATGACCGAGTAGCTGTCGGGCGGAGCGGTACCCGGCTTGAAGGCTTCGAGAATGCCGCCTTCRCCACCGGCACGCATGCCGCTGCGCGGATCGACGCGGATCAACTTGATGCCGGCCGGCACGCGGAACGGCGTCGCCGGCTTGTCCTTCAGCGCAGCCATCATGAAGTCGCGGAAGATCGGAGCGGCATATTGGCCGGCCGTCGCCGAGTTGCCCAGCGACTTCGGCTTGTCGAAGCCCATATAGACGCCGACCGCGAGATCCGGCGAGAAGCCGACGAACCAGACGTCCTTGGCCTCGTTGGTCGTGCCGGTCTTGCCCGCGAGTGGCTTGCCGACCGACTTGACCACCTGCGCCGTGCCGTTCTGCACCACGCCTTCGAGCAGTGAAACCATCTGGTAGGCCGTCAGCGGATCGAGCACCTGGTCGCGATTGTCGATCAGGCGCGGCTCCTTCTGGCTCGCCCATTTGTCAGCATTGCAGCCTTCGCAGACGCGCTGATCGTGACGATAGATCGTGCCACCAAAGCGATCCTGGATGCGGTCGATCAAGGTCGGACGAATGCGCTTGCCGCCGTTGACCAGCATCGAATAGGCCGCCGTCATGCGCATTACGGTGGTTTCACCGGCGCCGAGCGACATCGAGAGCACCGGCAGCATGTCGTCATAGATGCCGAAGCGACGGGCATATTCCGCGATCAGCGGCATTCCGACATCCTTGGCAAGGCGGACCGTCATCAGGTTCTTGGAGAACTGGATGCCGTAGCGCAGGGTGCGTGGCCCGGTCGACTTGCCATCATAGTTCTCAGGCCGCCAGACACCGAGGCCGCCGCCCTGATCGACCTCGATCGGCGCGTCGAGCACGATGCTCGACGGCGTATAGCCGTTGTCGAGCGCAGTGGCGTAGACGAAAGGCTTGAAGGACGAGCCCGGCTGGCGCAGCGCCTGCGTCGCGCGGTTGAACTCCGACTGGTCATGCGAGAAGCCGCCGACCATGGCCAGCACGCGGCCGGAATACGGATCCATCACGGTGATGGCACCGTTGACCTCGGGCATCTGGCGCAGGCGGACCTGGCCGGGCCTGCTGTCAATCGGCTCGACATAGACGACATCGCCGACCGAGACGGCCTGGGCGACGCGGGCGCGTCGGGTCCAGCGGATGCCGTCACCCGTCAGCGTCACGGTATCGCGCTCGGTCCGGAGATGACCGGAATTCTCGCGTCCCGGATGCAGGCCGAGTCGCGCGCTGTCGCCACTGACATCGAGCACGACGGCAAGGCGCCAGGGCGCCACGTCGCCGAGCACCGGCAAGTCGCCGAGCGCAATGCCCCAGTCGCGCGCGCTGATGTCGAGCTTCTGGATGGCACCGCGCCAGCCGCGCGCCTCGTCGAAGCGCACGAGCCCGTCGACCAGCGACTTACGGGCAAGCAGCTGCATCTTGGGATCGACGGTGGCGCGCACGGAAAGGCCGCCCTCGAGCAGCTTCTTCTCGCCGTAGCGATCCTGCAGTGCGCGACGAATCTCTTCGGCAAAATAGCCGGCCGCGATGTTGTTG
>NZ_JBFTZN010000182.1:0-22922 GCF_056406775.1 Allobosea sp. P1_A7 | reverse complement strand
CGTCAATGACGAGTGGTCGGGCAGCGGTTCATGAAGGCCGTAGCCGACGAACCAGCGGATCGCGATGTTGACCGCCGCCTCGCGCATCAGGCGACGGTCATGAACGATGCCGAGTAGGAAGCCCGCCAGCATCAGGCGGACAGCGACTTCAGGGTCGATGCCCGGCCGGCCATTATCGAGGCAGTACAGATCGGAGAGCTCGTTTCGGAGCCAGGAAAGATCGAGCACGCCGTCGACCCGGACCAGAATATGTTCGTCAGGAATAAGCTGGCGGAGCGTTCCCGAAATGAACAGCTCCAACTGGTCCCGTTCCTTGCGACCCAGCATGCCAGCCCCCAATCCCGATCAGGATCGAGAGAATCACGCGCAGGCAGGTTTTTCAACGACCCCAGAATGGAACTAACGCTGCGCGATTGACGAGAACAAAACAGGAATTATGATGGACATATAGCGAACATCTGGAGGTCAAGATGGTTTTAGCACGTAAGCTGGTCGTCGGAATGGTGGAGCTTGCCTCGCTCGGCCTCTTCCTTGGGATGATCTGGCTCTGGGCGGCGCTGCTCGCCGCTCCTAGCGTCTGAGCCATCCACAGCCGGGCGGAAAGCCTCTCGACTGGACCGGTCGGCCCGCTCCATAAG
Source organism: Allobosea sp. P1_A7 (assembly GCF_056406775.1). Taxonomy (NCBI): domain Bacteria; kingdom Pseudomonadati; phylum Pseudomonadota; class Alphaproteobacteria; order Hyphomicrobiales; family Alloboseaceae; genus Allobosea; species Allobosea sp. P1_A7. The sequence continues at coordinate 22,284 of NZ_JBFTZN010000182.1, read as the reverse complement.
GGCGGACGAGGTGACCCGATGAGTCGTGAGCAGGGCCGGTCCCGCATTCTGTCCGAGGTGGGTTTCGTCCATCTCCACGTTCATTCGAGCTATTCCCTGCTCGAAGGGGCCATGACGGTCAGCACGCTGGCCAAGCTAGCCACTGCGGACGGCCAGCCCGCTTTGGCCCTGACCGACAGCAACAATCTCTTCGGCGCACTCGAATTCTCCGAGAAGCTCGCTGGTGGCGGCATCCAGCCCATCGTGGGCGTCCAGCTCTCGGTCGATTTCGCCGACGAGGTGGATAGCGGCCGCCGGCCCGTTCAGGCGCAGGCCGTGCCGCACATCGTGCTGCTTGCCATGTCCGAGGCGGGCTACGGCAATCTGATGAAACTCGTCACCGAAGCGTGTCTCGCAAGCGGCGGCGCCGGGCAGCCGATTTCGTCGCTCGAGAAACTGACGGCACATCATGACGGCGTGATCGCGTTGACCGGCGGGCCGGGCGGCCCGATCGACAGTGCGCTGCGTGCCGGGCAGGTAGCCCAGGCTGGCGCTCGCCTGGCAAAGCTCGCCGAAATCTTCGGCGACAGGCTCTATGTCGAGATCCAGCGCCATGGCCGTGATGGCGAGGCTGCCGTCGAGGCGCATCTGCTCAGGCTCGCCTATGATTCCGAACTCGCCATCGTCGCGACCAACGAGCCCTTCTTTGCCAAGGCCGGGGATTTCGAGGCGCATGATGCGCTGCTTGCGGTAGCCGAAGGGCGGCTGGTCTCCGACGGCGAGCGCCGGCGCGTGACGCCAGGGCATTTCTTCGTCACCCGGTCCGAGATGAAGCGCCGCTTCGCCGATCTGCCGGAGGCGCTGGCCGCGACCGTCGAGATCGCGATGCGCTGCACCTGGCGCGTCACGACACGCAAGCCGATCCTGCCGCGTTTCGGCGAGGAGGGGCGCGACGAGGCAGAGGAGCTCGAGGTCCAGGCGCGCGCCGGTCTGGCGGCTCGGCTGTCCAAGCACGGCCCGGCTTCGGGCTATACTGTCGGTGAATACGAGTCGCGGCTTGATTTCGAGCTTTCGATCATCAACCGCATGAAGTTCCCGGGCTACTTTCTCATCGTCTCGGACTTCATCAAATGGGCGAAGGACCAGGGCATCCCGGTCGGGCCGGGACGCGGCTCCGGCGCGGGTTCGCTCGTTGCCTATGCGCTGACCATCACGGACGTCGATCCGCTCCGCTTCGGCCTGCTTTTCGAGCGCTTCCTCAATCCCGACCGCGTCTCGATGCCGGACTTCGACATCGACTTCTGCCAGAACCGACGCGAAGAGGTGATCGACTACGTCAAGCGGCGCTATGGTGAGGAGCGCGTTGCGCAGATCATCACCTTCGGCACGCTGCTGGCGCGTGGTGTGCTGCGCGACGTCGGCCGCGTGCTGGAAATGCCCTATGGCCAGGTCGACAAGCTGACCAAGCTGGTGCCGCAGAACCCGGCGAAGCCGATCTCGCTGCCGGAGGCGATCGCTGGCGAGCCGAAGCTGCAGGCGGCTGCGGACGAAGAGCCGGTTGTGGCCCGCCTGCTCGAAATTGCCCAGAAACTGGAAGGGCTTCACCGCCACGCTTCGACCCACGCCGCAGGCGTGGTGATCGGCGATCGACCGCTCGAGCAACTCGTCGCGCTCTCGGTCGATCCGCGTACCGGTATGCGCGTGACCCAGTTCAACATGAAATGGGTCGAGCAGGCCGGCCTGGTGAAGTTCGACTTCCTCGGCCTCAAGACGCTGACGACGCTGACGACCGCCGTCACGCTGATTGCCCAGCGCGACATCCAGATCGACCTCGCCAAGCTGCCTTTCGACGATCCGAAGAGTTACGAGATGCTGGCGCGCGGCGAGACGGTCGGCGTGTTCCAGGTTGAATCGGCGGGCATGCGCAAGGCCCTGGTCGAGATGAAGGCCGACCGGATCGAGGACCTGATCGCGCTCGTCGCCCTCTACCGGCCGGGTCCGATGGACAACATCCCGACCTATTGCCGCCGCAAGCTCGGCTTGGAGGATCCCACCTATCTCCATCCGAAGCTGGAACCGATCCTGGCCGAAACGCATGGCATCATCGTCTACCAGGAACAGGTGATGCAGGTGGCTCAGGCGCTCTCGGGCTATTCGCTCGGTGAGGCCGATCTGCTGCGTCGCGCCATGGGTAAGAAGATCAAGGCGGAGATGGACGCTCAGCGCGACCGCTTCGTGAAGGGCGCCGTCGAAGGCGGCATGACGAAGAGCATCGCCTCCGAGATCTTCGACCTGCTCGCGAAATTCGCCGACTACGGCTTCAACAAGAGCCATGCCGCCGCCTATGCCGTCGTCGCGTTCCAGACCGCCTATCTCAAGGCGAACTTCCCAGTCGAGTTCCTCGCCGCGTCGATGACGCTCGACATGGGCAACACCGACAAGCTCTCGGAATTCCGGCGCGATGCCGAGCGCCTCGGCATCACGGTCGAGCCGCCGTCGATCAACCGCTCGGGCGTCGAGTTCGACGTGGCCGATGGCGCGATCCGCTACGCGCTCGGCGCGATCAAGGGGGTGGGGCGCACGGCGGTCGAATCCGTCGTCGTGGCGCGTAATTCGGACGGGCCGTTCCGCGATCTCGCCGATTTTGCGCGCCGCATCGACACCAAGCTCGTCAATCGCCGCACGATCGAGGCCCTGATCGCCGCTGGTGCGCTCGATCCGCTGGAGAAGGACCGTGCACGTGCCATGGCGGCGATCGACGGCATGCTGGCGCTCTCCAACCGCACGCGCGAGGCGGCTGCCGGTGGCCAGTCCGAGCTCTTTGGTGGGGGCTCCGTCGCGGAAGCCTTTCGCATCCCGCCGACCGAGCCGTGGGCGCCGGCAGAGCGGCTGCGGCGCGAACATGACGCTGTCGGCTTCTTCCTGTCGGGGCATCCGCTCGACGATTACGAACATGTGTTGAAGCGGCTGCGCGTTCAGCGCTTTGCCGATTTTGCCAAGACGGTCAGGGCAAACGGAACCTCCGTCGCCAAAGTTGCGGTCTCGGTCATCGACAAGTCGGAGCGGCGCACCAAATCCGGCAACAAGATGGGCATCGTCAACCTGTCAGACCCCAGCGGGCAGTTCGAGGCGATCCTGTTCTCGGAAGGACTGCAGCGTTACCGCGATCTGCTGGAGCCGGGCCGGGCGCTGGTGTTGCGCCTCAGCGCGGTACTCGATGGCGAGGATGTGCGACCACGCATCGAGGATGTCGAGGTGCTCGATGATCTGGCCGCTCGCCAGAAACAGGATCTGCTGGTCTACTTGCGCGACGACAGGGCACTGGGCAGCATTGCGGAGCGCATTCGCCCGCGCGAAGGCGCCCGCGCCGAGGGCAAGGTTGCGGTGATCATGATCCTCGATGACGGCGCGCAGGAGGTCGAGATCGAGTTGCCGGGCCGCTACCCGGTCAACCAGCAGATTGCCAACGCGGTACGGGCGGCGCCGGGAGTGGTCAGCGTCGAATTGCGCTGAGAGGCGGAGAGGGCAGCATGACAGCGCTGATTGTCGTCGATGTGCAGAACGATTTCTGCCCGGGCGGCCGTCTCGCCGTTACTGGCGGAGACGAGATCATCCCTCTGGTCAACGCGCTCGGTCTCCGCTTTGAAACGGTGGTCCTGACCCAGGACTGGCATCCGGCGGGGCACTCCTCCTTTGCCTCGCACCATCCTGGCAGGAAGCATTTTGAGAGTGTGGCGATGGCCTATGGCGAGCAGGTGCTTTGGCCTGATCACTGTGTCCAGGGCACGCGAGGCGCGGAGTTTCATCCAGGCCTCGACCTGCCGCATGCCCAAGCCATCATCCGCAAGGGCTATCGATCCGGGATCGACAGCTACTCCGGCTTCTTCGAGGCCGACCGTGTGACACCCACAGGATTGGGGGGCTATCTCAAGGAGCGCGGCATCTCGCGAGTCGCCATTGTCGGGCTCGCGACGGATTTCTGCGTCAACTGGACGGCGCAGGATGCTGCCCGGAGCGGGCTGGAGACCTTTGTTGTCGAGGAGGCCTGCCGCGCCATTGATCTCAATGGCTCGCTGGCCAAGGCCTGGTCCGACATGTCGGCGCTGGGGGTGAGGCGCTTCGCCCCGCAGGAGTTACCAATGTGACGCAGGCAGATGTCGCGCTCGCAACGCCTGCTTGATCTGATCCAGCTGCTGCGGCGCCATCGTCGCCCGGTCTCCGGCCGGCGGCTCGCCGACGAGCTCCGTGTCAGCATACGCACCCTCTACCGCGACATCGTCACCTTGCAGGCGCAAGGCGCGCCGATCGAGGGGGAGCCGGGACTGGGCTATGTTCTCAAGCCGGGTTTCATGCTGCCGCCGCTGATGTTCTCCGAKGACGAGATMGAAGCACTGGTGCTCGGCTCGCGCTGGGTTTCCGACCGGGCTGATGGCCGCCTTGCCCTGGCTGCGCGCGATGCGCTGGCCAAGATCCTCGCCGTCCTGCCGGGGGATCTGCGCGATGATGCCGAGGCGTCCGCCCTGTTGGTCGGCCCCGGTGCCGCGATCATGGCGGAGAGCTTCGATCTCTCGGCCATCCGCAAGGCGATCCGTTCAGAGCGCAAGCTCTCGATCCTCTACCGGGATGGTGCCGGGCAGGCGAGCGAGAGGGTCGTCTGGCCATTCGCCTTGAGCTTTTTCGACCATGTCCGCGTCGTCGTCGCCTGGTGCGAACTGCGGCAGGATTTCCGGCATTTCCGCACCGACCGCATCTCGCAGGTTCAGCCGCTCGATATCCGCTATCCGCGCCGGCGCCAGGGCTTGCTGAAGGAGTGGCGCGAGCGGGAGGGAGTTCCGCCGCCATCGTGAGCGACACTGCCGGAAATTGGCAGCATCTGCATCTAGGATCTCCTCATCGCCCAACCGGAGACACGACCGATGCAGAACGCCAGTTTCGTCATCCTTTACGTCGACAGCCCGACTGCTAGCTGCCGGTTCTATCGTGCGCTGCTCGGAGCCGAACCGGTTGAAGCCTCTCCGACCTTTGCATTGTTTGCGCTGAAGTCGGGCATCATGCTCGGGCTCTGGTCGCGCCATACGGTCGAGCCGGGAGCGGAAGCGGCCGGTGGCGGCGGAGAACTGGGCATGCCTGTCGGTCACGCCGATCAGGTCGATGCGATCCATAAGGAGTGGAAGGAACGCGGCATCACCATCCTTCAGGAGCCGGTCGATCTCGATTTCGGCCGCACCTTTGTCGCGACCGACCCGGATGGCCATCGCCTGCGTGTTTTCTCTCCGACCGAAGCCTGAGGAGGCGAGCATGACCGGCTATTGGATCGCCGTCGCTTCAGCCGAGCATGTCCGGCTAGGGGTGGCCGGAGGCTTCATGCAGGTTTGCCATGGCAAGACCGGGCCCTTGCGTCGGATTCGAGCCGGTGATGGCGTCGCCTGCTACTCGCCGACTGAAACCTTCGGTGGCGGGGAGAGGCTGCAGGCCTTCACCGCGATCGGCCGAGTCTGCGGCGATGAGCCCTATCCCGCCGATATGGGGGGCGGCTTCGACCGTCCCGGCGCGATGTCGCCTGGCTTGCCGCATCCGAGGCATCGATCAAGCCACTGCTCGACAGGCTGGAATTGACATCCGGGCGGCTGAACTGGGGCTATCTGTTTCGCTTCGGGCTGGTCGCCGTCAGCGCTCATGACTTCACTCTGATCGCTCAGGCTATGTCTGCTCGCGAGTCGGAAACCCTGACAGCTGCGTGACGCCTGGCGCCCGAGCGGCGCCGTCGCAAGGCGGGCGGCTGTCCGGATCCTTGCCAAAAGGGGACGATCGGGAATGCTGCGCTGCGGGGCGACCTCCGGTTGAGTGTACCCTGCCATGACAGTCGCGCGATTGTCTTGACCTGCCCGCAAGGTTAGTCACGACCCTGGGGAAGCGGGGTACGCGTCGATCCGATCTTCATTGCTTGAGGGAAAGCCGTTATGTCGTTTCTTTTGAAGCCCTTTTGCGCAGTTGGCGCACTGGTTTCCGTTCTCTCTGCCGGTCCGGCCTTGGCGCAGAGCCAGGCCGACCAGCTCGCTGTCGTCTATCAATCGGGCCGCAATCAGCTTGGGATCCTGACCTACTGCAACGAGAAGGGTCACATCGGAGCTGATGTGGTCGAGATCCAGAAGAAGATGCTCGGCCTGATCCCGGCTCCTGCCGACAAGAGCGGCGGGGATGCCGCCGAAGCGCAGGGCAAGAAGGGGACGATCGCCATGATGGGCGTCACTCAGGACATCGAGGCCATAGCCAAGGCCCAGAATGCATCGGCCGCGACCTACTGCAAGCAGATTGGCGATGTGGTGAAGCAAGCGGGCGCAGCCCTGCCCAAATAGCCATCCGGGGTCGCGCTCTCGGGTTATGGTCGCCGGTCATGATGAGGCCGGCGAATCCGGCTTCCGGCTGAATTCGTTCTGGCTTGGGAGGTGAGGACGATGCCGACGGGAGATGATCTGCGCCGTCTGGCGCTGGCTCTGGACGGCACGGTCGAGGCTCCGCACTTCGACCGGGTCGCCTTCAAGGTCTCGCGAATCTACGTCACTCTCGCTCCTGACGGTTGCAGCGCGAATTTCGGCTTCTCGCCCGAGGAGCAGGAATTCAGGTGCATGATGGCGCCGGATGCCTTCAGCCCGGTGCCAAATGCCTGGGGCAAGCGGGGTTGGACGACAGCCGATCTCTCCAGGCTGGGCCTGGCTGAACTTGCCGGAGCGCTCGAGGCGGCATGGGCGCATGGCGCGCAAAAGAAGCCACGGCGCCGATGACCTGGTGAGGTGCGAGCCTTGCGTTGCCACGCTTTCCCGTGTAAGGCGCAGGCCATCCCACATGGGGAGCATCGCCTCACTTCCGAGGCGTTCCGGTGACGTGGCAGTCCATGCCTTGTTCATTCGCACCCCAGAGGCTCAACCGGAAGGACGATCGAATCATGGCTCTGCCAGACTTTTCCATGCGCCAGCTGCTCGAAGCCGGCGCGCATTTCGGCCACCAGGCTCACCGCTGGAACCCGAAGATGTCGCCGTATATCTACGGCACCCGCAACAACATCCACATTCTCGACCTGTCGCAGTCGGTGCCGATGCTCTCGCGCGCCCTGCAGGCTGTCAGCGACACCGTGGCCCGTGGCGGCCGCGTCCTGTTCGTCGGCACCAAGCGCCAGGCGCAGGACTCGATCGCCGACGCTGCCAAGAGGTCGGCTCAGTACTACGTGAACTCCCGTTGGCTCGGCGGCATGCTGACCAACTGGAAGACCATCTCGGCCTCGATCCAGCGCCTGCGCAAGGTCGACGAGCTCCTGAATGGCGGCAGCACCGGCCTGACCAAGAAGGAACGCCTGATGCTGGCGCGTGAGCGCGACAAGCTCGAGAAGGCGCTCGGCGGCATCAAGGACATGGGCGGCACGCCCGACATGATCTTCGTGATCGACACCAACAAGGAAGCGCTCGCGATCAAGGAGGCCCAGCGCCTCGGCATCCCGGTCGCCGCCATTGTCGACTCGAACTCGGATCCGGATGGCATCACCTACCCGGTGCCTGCCAATGACGACGCCGGCCGCGCCATCCAGCTCTATTGCGACCTGATCGCCCGTTCGGCCATCGACGGCATCTCGCGCGCCTCGGGCGACCATGGCATCGATCTCGGTGCTGCCGAGGCCCCGATCGTTGAGACGGCGATCATCGAGCCGGCCGCAGACGCTGCCCCGGTGTTCGAGCTGCTTACTGCGCCGCGCGGCGCGCCGGACGACTTCATGAAGCTCTCCGGCATGGGTCCGGAGCTGGTTCAGAAGCTCAATGACGGTGGCCTGTTCCACTTCTGGCAGATCGCTGCGATGTCGCCGGCCGATGTCGTCAAGGTTGATGCCGATCTGAAGCTCGGTGGTCGCATCGAGCGCGACGGCTGGGTTGCCCAGGCGCGCGATCTCGCCGAGGCCTGAGAGCAAACTCAGGGCGGCGCGTCATCGGCGCGTCGCCTCGGCAGCGCAGCAATGCGCGGCAGATGAATGAAGTCACGCCGACGGCCGGTCACGGAGCGTCGGCGTTTTCCCTTCGCGCTATGGCGCGCTCTGAAATCGAAGACCGTGCCGTTGGCCGCCAGCGTCGTTGCGCAGGCCCGGCACATGACAGCAAGGAACGACAGATGGCTGCGATCACCGCCGGCATGGTGAAGGAACTCCGCGACAAGACTGGCGCGGGCATGATGGATTGCAAGACCGCGCTGGCCGCGACCGACGGCAACATCGAGGCCGCCATCGACTGGTTGCGCACCAAGGGCCTCGCCAAGGCCGCGAAGAAGGCCGGCCGCGTTGCCGCCGAGGGCCTGGTCGCCGTGGCCGTGTCCGAGAACCGCGGTGTCGTTGCCGAGGTCAATTCCGAGACCGACTTCGTTGCGCGCAACCTCGAGTTCCAGGCGCTCGCCCGCACGATCGCCGACGTCTCGCTGGAGCGCGGCGGCGACGTCGAGGCACTGCTCGCCCATCACTATCCGGGCGGCGGCACCGTCGCTGACGCCATCGCCAATGCCATCGCCACGATTGGCGAGAACATGACCCTGCGCCGCGTCGCCGAGGTCAAGGTCAGCGCCGGCGTCATTGGCCATTACGTCCACGGCTCGGTCGCCGATGGTCTCGGGAAGATCGGCGTCATCGTCGGTCTCGAGACGACCGGCAAGGGCGAGGAGCTCGCAGCCCTCGGTCGTCAGCTTGCCATGCACGTCGCCGCTACCAATCCGGTCGCGCTCGATCTCGCTTCGGTCGATCCGGCGATCCTGGAGCGCGAGAAGGCGATCCTGGCCGAGAAGAATGCCGGCAAGCCCGCCAACGTGCTCGAGAAGATCACCGAGAGCGGCTTGAAGAGCTACGCCAAGGAATACTGCCTGCTCGAGCAGGCCTATATCCATGACGGCTCGAAGTCCGTCGCCCAGGTGCTGAAGGAAGCCGAGGGCAAGGTCGGTGCTCCGGTCAAGCTGACGGGCTTTGCTCGCTTCGCGCTCGGCGAGGGCATCGAGAAGGAAGAGACCGATTTCGCTGCCGAAGTCGCTGCGGCTGGTGGCACGACGGGCTGAGAAGCCGGTTGATAGGATCTGAAAAAGGCCGCGCTCTGCGCGGCCTTTTTTGTAAGAAGACGATGTTGGTGCCGAATCGCGCCGTCCCAGTCCATGGAGAAAGCCGGTGAGACCCAAACGCGTTCTTGTGAAGCTCTCCGGCGAAGCCCTTGCGGGGAAGGCCGGATCCGGCCTCGACGGTACGACGCTGACTGCGCTCGCCGCCGATATCGCAAAGGCCGCGCATGAAGGTGTCGAGATTGCGATCGTCGTCGGCGGCGGCAATTTCTTTCGCGGCGTCCAGGGCTTGAACAAGGGCCTCGACCGACCAAGCGCCGATTCGATCGGCATGCTCGGCACGGTGATGAACGCTCTTGCGCTAGAGCATGCCATCGAGATCGCCGGCGCCCCGGCCCGCGCCATGTCGGCTGTGCCCATGCCCTCGCTCTGCGAGAGCTACGCTCGCCGGCGCGCGCTCGACCATCTCAGCCACGGCAAGGTCGTCATTCTCGGGGGCGGCACGGGCAATCCCTATTTCACCACCGATACCGGAGCTGCCCTTCGGGCGGCCGAGCTCGACTGCCAGCAATTGCTGAAGGCGACGCAGGTCGATGGCGTCTACACCGCCGATCCGAAGAAGGATCCGAACGCCAAGCGCTATGAGAGCCTGACCCATGCCGAGGCGATCAGGCATGATCTCAAGGTGATGGATACGGCTGCTTTTGCGCTGGCGCGCGACGCCGGGCTGACGATCGTCGTCTTCTCGATCGCCGAAACTGGCGCGCTTGCGGCCGTTCTGCGCGGCGAGGGCAGGGCAACCTACGTGACGCCCTGACCGCCGGATTCCCTCGCGGTTGCAAGGCTCAGTAGTTCGGCCAGATCCCCGGCGTCATCAACTCAAGCAGATGGCCGTCGGGGTCACGGAAATAGAGGCTGTTTCCGCCGCGATCCCAGCTCGTCCGGCCCTCGATATCGATTCCATGCTGCTGCAACCGCTCTTCCCAGGCTGTGAGTTCGCTGGTGTCGATCGCGAAGCAGATATGGAGGGGGCCGCTGCCGTCATGCGGTGGAATATTGCCCTTCGCAGATGATTGGGTGAGGAGAGATTGCCCCCGAAGGAAGAGCAGAAGGACACTCTCTCCGCCAACATCATAGGCGAACAGCGTCCTCGTCTTCAGCATCGGCTTCAATCCGAGCTTCGTCTCATAGAACTCCTGCGCGCGATCGAGATCGTCGATGTAGAGCGCAGTTTCAATGATGCGGTTCAGACGGGGCAAGGGGCCTCCTCGTGGTTCGGTTGTGCTCGGCCGTGACGTCTCGACCGAGGCCCGACCTTAAAGCTAGGAAGCGGCGCCCGGTCTTGCCACCGTTCCGGATCACCCGTCCGCCACCCTGAGCGGGGCCGCGGCCATGGTCGCGCCGGTTTTCGATTATCTGCAAGGTCTTGACTAAAATGGCCCAGACGACATTCGACCTCGCCGACGTGAAGCGTCGGATGCAAGGCGCGGTGCAATCCTTCAAAGGCGATCTCGCCTCCCTGCGCACCGGCCGCGCCTCCGCCAACGTTCTCGATCCGATCCAGGTCGAGGCTTATGGTGCACGTACACCCTTGACTCAGCTTGCCACCGTCAGCGTGCCTGAAGCACGCCTGCTCAGTGTCCAGGTCTGGGACCGCAGCATGGTCCAGGCGGTGGAGAAGGCGATCCGCGAATCCGATCTGGGCCTCAACCCCCAGACGGAAGGGCAGGTGCTGCGCATCCGAATYCCGGAGCTGAACGAGCAGCGCCGCAAGGAGATGGTCAAGGTCGCGCATAAATATGCCGAAGAATCCAAGATCGCTGTGCGCCATGTCCGCCGCGACGGGATCGACGTGATCAAGAAGCTCGAGAAGGACGGTCACCTGACCAAGGATGACGTGACGCGCGAGTCGGATCAGGTCCAGAAGGTCACAGACCAGCATATCGCCGAGATCGATCAGGCGCTGGCGACGAAGGAAAAGGAAATCCTGCACGTCTGATCCTGTCGCCCGGCGGGTTTGAGCCGCTGGCTATGATCCGGGACGCAACGCCGAAAGAGGCACGAGAATGTCAGCAGGCCAGCGTCCGGAGGTCCAGGCTGCAGGGCCCTCCCATGTCGCAGTGATCATGGACGGCAACGGGCGCTGGGCTCAGTTGCGCGGCCTGCCGCGACATGAAGGGCATCGGCGCGGGCTGGAGGCCTTGCGCCGGACCGTCCGCAACGCCAGCGATCTCGGCATCGAGATTCTGACGGTCTACAGTTTCTCGACGGAGAACTGGCGCCGGCCTGCTGCCGAAGTTTCGTTTCTGATGACGCTGCTCAAGCATTTCATCGAGAAGGATCTTACCGAACTCGGTGCGGCTGGGGTCCGGGTCCGGGTCATTGGCGGCAGGAGCGATCTGGCGCCCGATCTGCGCCGTCTGGTCGAGCACGCCGAGGCGACCACGCGCAACAACACGGGAATGACGCTCGTCGTCGCCTTCAACTATGGCTCGCGCGACGAGATCGTCCGAGCGGCGCGCCAACTGGCCTCGGATGTTGCGGCAGGCCTTGTCGACGCAACCACCATTGACGAGAGCAGCATCTCTGCGCGGCTCGATACCGCAGATCTGCCCGACCCCGAGCTCGTCATCCGCACATCGGGCGAGACACGGATCTCGAATTTTCTGCTTTGGCAGGCCGCCTATGCGGAGTTCGTCTTCACCCCGGTACTCTGGCCCGATTTCGATCGCGCGGCGTTGGAAGAAGCGCTGGCCGAGTATCGCCGCCGCGAACGCCGTTTCGGCGGCGTGTCGGAGCCATCCGGCCGCAATGTGGGCGTAGCGTGAGTGACCAACCTTCCGGCGGTCCGGCCGCCGGCCCGAGCGAACTGAAGCTGCGTATCGCATCCGCGCTGGTGCTGGCCGCGGGCATTGTGGCTGCGACATTTGTCGGGGGCTGGCCGTTCAGGCTCATCTGGGCGCTGGCTGCCGGATTGGTCGCCTATGAGTGGCTCGCGATCGTGAGCCGCCGGAACGCGGTGCCCGCAGGTATCGGCGTTACGATTGCCGGCCTGGCGCTTGGCTTCGCCCCGATCAGTCCAGTGGCGCTCGCCGGTGTTTCCGCCTTCGCTGCGTTCTTCGGGGCGCTCCTGACCCCGGTTCTCGAGAAGCGGAACTGGCTGGAGGCCTGCGGTGTCGCCTATGCGCTCGCCTTTGCCCTGATCACGCCGGCGCTGCGTGCACTCCCGGATTTCGGGTTTGCTGTGATCATCTGGACCTTTGCGGTCTGTTGGCTGACCGATATTGCCGCCTATTTTACGGGGCGGGCTCTTGGTGGGCCGAAGCTCATGCCTGCGATCAGTCCGAAGAAGACCTGGTCCGGCGCACTCGGCGGAACCGCTGCCGGCACACTCGGTGGTTATGTCGTCTGGGTGTTGACCCCGGGGGCGGCCGCAGTCGTCGGTCCGGCCTTTGTGATCGCCGCCTCGCTTTCGGCCTCGATCGTGAGCCAGGCTGGCGATCTCTTTGAATCGGCCGTCAAGCGTCGCTTTGGCACCAAGGACTCAAGCAAGTTGATCCCGGGCCATGGTGGCTTTTTCGATCGGCTTGACGGCTACTGGGCCGTCCTGGTCCTCGCTGGTGCTGCACTGTTCCTGGCGCATCTGGAGTTCTGAAGACGTCATGCGCCGTCTCGTCACTCTTCTTGGAGCCACAGGCTCCATCGGCCGGTCGACGCGCGACGTCGTGTCGGAGAATCCTGAACGCCTGAAGATCGATGTCGTGGTTGGCGGGCGGGACGCTGCGAGCCTCGCCCGGGTGGCGGTCGAAACAGGTGCCCGCTTTGCCGCCTTGGCGGACGAGGCGGGAGGCGAAGCTCTGGCGCAGGCCCTGGCCGGTAGCGGTATCGACAGCGGGGCGGGGCGGCAGGCCGTTCTCGATGCCGTCGCGATGCCAAGCGACATTGTCGTCAGTGCCATAGCAGGAGCTGCAGGTCTGGAAGCGACTTTTGCCGCGCTGACACCTGGCCGCGTGATTGCCCTCGCCAACAAGGAGAGCCTGGTTTGCGCCGGTGCCGCCGTGATGGCGCAGGCCACGGCCGTGGGCGCGCGCATCCTRCCGCTGGATTCGGAGCATAATGCTCTCGTCCAGGCTCTTGGAGCCGAGCCGATCTCGGCGATCCGATCCATGACGCTGACGGCATCGGGGGGGCCCTTCCGCACCTGGTCGGCAGAACGAATTGCGGCGGCCAAGCCGGAGCAGGCTCTGGCCCACCCGAATTACGCAATGGGCGCCAAGATCACGGTCGACTCCGCCAGCATGATGAACAAGGGCCTTGAGCTGATCGAGGCCTGTTTCCTGTTCGGGCTGAAACATGATCAGCTCGATGTTCTGGTACACCCCCAGCAGATCGTGCATGGCCTCGTCACCTTCCGCGATGGCTCGGTCACTGCAGGCATGGCAATTCCGGATATGCGGGTTGCGGCCGCGCATTGCCTCGGCGTCGACGGCCGGCTCGATGCGCCGGCGACGCGCTTCGTCGATCTCGTCACGACCGCGCCGCTGGCCTTCGAACGCCCTGATCTTGCCCGCTTTCCGGCGCTTGCTCTGGCGATGGCAGCGTTGGAGACCGGAGGAGCGGTGCCGGCGATCCTCAATGCCGCCAATGAAGTCGCGGTCGAGGCCTTTCTTGCCGGACGGATCGGCTTTCCCGGCATCCCGGCTCTCGTCGATGCCGTCTGCAGCGGGCTCGGTGCTGACATCGCGGCACCGGTCGATATTGAAGCGGCCCTTGCCATTGACCATGAGGCGAGAAACCGCGCTCGCCTGCTCTTGTCGAAGGGCACCTTCACTGTCACGTAAGGGGCAGGAATCGGGAGAATTTTATGGATATTGCAGCGACCGTCTGGAACTCGGGCAGCTTCCTGCTCAGTTACCTGGTGCCGTTCCTGTTTGTCCTGACCATCGTTGTTTTCGTGCACGAGCTCGGGCACTTCCTCGTCGGTCGTTGGTGCGGCGTCGACGTGAAAGTGTTCTCGATCGGCTTCGGCCGCGAGATTTTCGGATTCGTCGACAAGCACGGCACGCGCTGGCGCTTCGCGCTGATCCCGCTCGGCGGCTATGTGAAGTTCTCCGGTGACGCGGATCCCTCGAGCTCCGCAGCCGATAGCGCTGAAGTCGAGCGCATGACGGAGGAACAGCGAGCGCGTTCCTTCCCGGCTCAATCGATCGCTGAACGGGTGGCGATCGTCGCGGCCGGCCCGATTGCCAATTTCGTACTGGCCATCCTCATCTTTGCCGGGACCGTCTACGCCTTCGGTCGCCCGGTCCTGTCGCCCCGGGTCGAGCAGGTGATTGCCGGGAAGGCCGCTGAGCGCGCAGGTCTGCTCGCCGGGGACGTCGTCCTGACGATCGACGGCAAGCAGATCCGCAGCTTCAGCGACATGCAAAGAGTGGTCTCGACACATCCGAACGAGACCCTTTCGGTGACGGTCGATCGCGCGGGCACCATGGTGACCCTGCCTGTCACGCCTGATCTGAACGAGACATCGACGGCTCTCGGCAAACAGCGCATTGGCGTTATCGGGGTCCAGGCTTCCCGCCGGGCCGAGGACTGGACGACCCAGCATTACAGCCTCGGTGAAGCCGTGAAGGTTGGATTCTCCGAGACCTGGTTTGTGGTCGACCGGACCTATGACTATCTGTCCAAATTGATCAGCGGGCGTGAATCGACGGATCAGCTTTCGGGGCCGATCCGCATCGCCCAGGTTTCCGGGATGGTTGCTTCCAATGGAGGCCTGCTCGCGCTGATCAATCTTGCGGCGATTCTGTCGGTCTCGATCGGCCTGATGAACCTGTTGCCGGTTCCGATGCTCGATGGCGGACATCTGATGTTCTATGCGATCGAGGCTCTCCGCGGCCGCCCCTTGAGCGAGCGCGCCCAGGAAATCGGCTTTCGGGTCGGTTTTGGGCTGGTCCTGATGCTGATGCTCTTTGTGACCTGGAATGACATCGTCCACGTCCACTCGCGTCTGTAGACTCCGACTGGCAAGCCCACGAATGCTGTGACCTGCGGCAAGGTTCGTTGCCGATAGGCCCAAAAGCTGCGTCGAATCGGGCGCTTTGCTCAGGGCGCGTGGCCTCCTGGCAACGACGAGGTTAAAAATAATTTGTTAACGACAATGTTCGTTTGCACCTCGTCGGAAACTTTGTAGAAGCGATTGGTCTGCAATGTCGCCATGCACCTGCCCAAAGGCAGGTGTCCCCGGTTGGGGTGGTGACCTACTAAATGGAATAGGCGACCCGATGACGTCGACCCCAAAGAGCCGGTCTTTCAAAATGCGGCTCTCTCGATCAGTCGGACTTTCGGCCTTTATGTTGGCCGTTAGCGGTGGCGTTGTTTTTGCGCAGGCCGTGATTGTCCAAGGCAACCGCCGCGTCGACGCGGAGACCATTCGGTCCTATGCAGGGCAGGGTGGTCCGCAGGAGGTTCGGCAGAGCCTGATGGCGACCGGACTGTTCTCGAACGTCCAGGTCAGCCGCCGCGGCAACCAGACTGTGATCTCTGTTCACGAGAACGACACGATCAATCGCGTCGCCTTCGAAGGCAACAAGCGCCTCAAGAGCGAGATCCTGCTGCAACAGGTCGAATCGAAGGCGCGTGGCCCTCTGAGCCAGGCGCTGATCGACTCCGATGTGCAGCGCCTGAAGGAGGTCTATCGCCGGGCCGGTTACGGCACTGCGACGATCTCCGGGCGTATCGCGCCATTGCCCAACGGTCGTTCGGACGTGGTCTTCACCATTGTCGAGAGCGGCAAGACCGGCATCAAGGAAATCAATTTCGCGGGTAACGGCGCCTATTCGGCATCGCGTCTGCGCGGGTTGATGAGCTCGACGGAATCGAATTTCCTCAGCTTCATCAAGACCTCCGACGTCTATGATCCCGACCGTATCGCGTCCGATCTCGATCTGGTTCGCCGCTTCTACCTGAAGAACGGCTATGCCGACTTCCGGGTCGTTGCGAGCGACGCGCGCTTCGATGACGCCAAGGGTGGCTGGGTTATCGACGTCACGGTCGATGAAGGGCCGCAGTACAAGGTCGGCAACGTCGCGGTGGATTCGCAGCTCAGCGATATCGACTCGGCGACGATGCAAAGGCTCCTCGCGACCTCGGCTGGCGATACGTACAATGCCGAGGCGGTCGAAAAGTCGCTCGTCAACCTCACGACCGAGGTGTCCCGCCGTGGTCATCCCTTTGCGCAGGTTCGCCCCCGCGGTGAGCGTGACGCCGCTGGCCGCCTGATCGGCATCACCTATGTCGTCGAAGACGGTCCGCGGGTCTATGTCGAGCGCATCAATGTGCGCGGCAATACGCGGACCCGCGACTATGTGGTTCGCCGGGAGCTCGATCTGGGTGAGGGCGATGCCTACAACAAGGTGATGGTTGATCGCGCCGAGCGGCGCCTGAACAATCTCGGCTTCTTCAACAAGGTTCGCATCACCAATGAGCCGGGCAGCGCGCCTGACCGGGTGATCATGAACATCGACGTCGAGGACAAGGCCACCGGCTCCTTCTCGATCGCGGGCGGTTATTCGACGTCTGACGGTGTCATCGGCGAAGTCTCGCTGTCGGAATCCAATTTCCTTGGCCGCGGCCAGTTCGTGAAGATTGCCGGCACGCTGGGGCAGCGGACCCAGGGCATCGATTTCTCCTTCACCGAGCCCTATTTCCTCGGTCGCCGTATCGCGGCCGGTATCGATCTGTTCTCGAAGTACAACGACAACTACAATATCGGCCGCTACGAAAGCCGTGTGACCGGCGGTCAGCTGCGGTTCACCTTCCCCATTACGGAAGAGTTCTCGATCACGCCGCGCTACTCGCTCTACACGACCGAGATCAAGATCCCGAATACGTCGAGCCGTCCGTATAACGACTGCTCGTTCCCGATCCCCGGGATTACGCCTGGAGCGCCCGGCTCTGGATTTGCAGCAACGCAGAACTTCAACTGCGTGACGAATGGCGAAGCGACGCTCGCGGTCAAGGAAGCCCGCGGCGAAACGCTGACCTCCCTTGCGGGCGTGACGCTGAACTACAACTCGCTTGATAACTACCAGACACCGCGCAACGGCTTCATTGCGGAGTTGAAGCCGGAATTCGCGGGCCTTGGCGGCGACTCGAAGTTCCTTCGTGTCGCGGCGGATGCGCGCTACTACCGCGAGATCTTCGACGATGTCGTCGGCTTCCTCCGGGTCCAGGGCGGTCACGTCCAGGCGACGGAAGGTACCTTGCGCATGGTCGATCACTACTTCCTCGGCCCGAGCCTGGTGCGTGGCTTCGCTCCGTCGGGCATCGGTCCGCGCGACGTGCTGAACGACCCGACGGCCAACGCTCTCGGCGGCCAGTCGTATTTCGGTGGCTCGGTCGAAGTGCAGTTCCCGATCTGGGGCCTGCCGCGTGACCTTGGCCTGCGCGGCGCGATCTTCGCCGATGCCGGTACGCTGTTCGACTACGATGGCGGCTCGAAGGTGATCACCAGCCCGATCCCGACGACGAACGGGCTTTGCCCGGGCGGGTCGGAGCCCCGGCAGTTCAATGTCCCGAGCACGTCCCAGTTCCAGAGCAACGTGGCCTGCGTTCGCGACAAGAACGTCATCCGCTCCTCGATCGGCGCGAGCCTGCTCTGGCAGTCGCCGCTCGGGCCGATCCGGTTTGACTATGCCTATGCCCTTAGCAAGGATGAGGGCACGCGCGATCCGATCACCGGCGTCCGTTACGGCGGCGACCGTCTGCAGGCCTTCCGCTTCTCCGGCGGCACCCGCTTCTGACGCGGCGGGGCGGCAACGCCCCGCACGGATCCATTGCATGTCAGAACCTCAATTCTTCCCGATCGCGACCTCGCTGAGCTACGGCGAGGTCGCTGCCATTTCAGGGGCTGCTCTGCCTGAGGGCGTGGAGCCCACGCGGCTCGTTACCGGCGCGGCCGCACTCGAGGCCGCCGGGCCCGATGACATCGCCTATATGGACAACCCCAAATATACGGATGCGCTGGCGGGGACTTCGGCGGGGCTGTGCCTGGTTTCTTCCCGGTTCGCTGCCCGTGTTCCCGCGGGCACTGTCGCGCTCGTATCGCCCGCGCCCTACCATGCCTTTGCCCGGATCATGGCGCGCTTCTATCCCGATGCGCTCAAGCCACGGTCGGTCTTTGGCTCGCAAGGGGTCGCGCCGGGCGCCTTCGTCCACGCCACGGCAAGGATCGAGGATAACGTCACGATCGATCCGGGTGCCGTGGTCGGCCCCGGTGCCGAGATCGGCGCCGGTTCCGTGATCGCCTCGCATGCCGTGATCGGCCCCCAGGTCCGGATCGGGCGTGATTGTGCGATCRGCGCTGGCAGCACCTTGCAATCGGCCCTGGTCGGAAACCGGGTCATCATTCACCCGGGTGTCCGGATCGGCCAGGATGGCTTTGGTTTCGCGATGAGCCCGAAGGGCCATATGAAAGTGCCGCAGATCGGGCGGGTCATCATTCAGGATGATGTCGAGATCGGCGCCAATAGCTGCATAGACCGGGGCGCCAGCCGCGATACGGTCATCGGTGAAGGTACCAAGATCGATAACCTCGTTCAGATCGGCCATAACTGCGTCATCGGCCGCCATTGCGTGATCGTTTCGCAGGTTGGCATCGCCGGCTCTACGACTTTGGAAGATTTCGTCGTGCTGGGTGGCCAGGTTGGCCTCGCCGGCCATCTCACGGTCGGGATGGGCGCGCAGGTTGCYGCCCAGAGCRGCGTCGCCGGTGACATCCCTCGCGGCGCGCGCTATGGCGGTTATCCCGCGCAGCCGGCGCTCAGCTGGGCGCGCGAGACAGCGCTTCTCAAATCTCTTGTTGCAAAGCGCGGCAAGTCTTCGGGCGGTTCGGAGAGCTGAGGATACGCGAGAGCGCGAGGCAGCCTTCGCAATCCATGCGAAGAGTGGGCCTCGTGTCGAATTCGCTTGATCGTCCGGTACCATTTCCGGCAAACGGGCATAGAAGCTGACAGGAACCCGGCGCCAGCCGCAACCTCCTGTTCCGGCATCGATTTAAACGATACAACTTTGCGGGCGAAGCCGGCAGGCCTGCGCGGGAGACGGGAGAGCATGACCGACGCGACGACATCGCTGGGTGTGGCCGATATTCAGAAGATCATGGCCTGCATTCCCCACCGCTATCCGTTCCTTCTCGTCGACCGTGTCATCGAGATGAATGGCGACGAGTCCGGCATTGGCATCAAGAACGTCACCGCCAACGAACCCCAGTTCACCGGACATTTTCCTGGCCGTCCGGTCTTTCCGGGTGTGTTGATGATCGAGGCCATGGCGCAGACCGCCGGCGTGCTCGTCGTCAGCGCGCGGGGAATTGACGAGGAAGCGGTACAGTCCGTCCTCTTCACCACGATCGACAAGGCCAAGTTCCGCAAACCGGTCGTGCCGGGCGATACCCTGCGTTTCCACCTCACCAAGGTCGCCCGCAAGCGCAATATCTGGTTCTATCGCGGTGAGGCGAAAGTTGACGGCGTGCTTGTCGCGGAGGCCGAGATCTCTGCGATGGTGGCTTAAGGCCAGCCGCTTTCCGTCGAAATCAGGACAGAACTTTCATGAGTGCGACTATCCATCCGATGTCGGTCGTCGACCCGGCTGCGCAGCTGGGCGAGGGGGTCGTTATCGGTCCGTTCTGCACGGTCGGCCCCCATGTCGTTCTCGGGGACGGCGCTGAGCTGTTGAGCCACGTTGCAATCGCCGGCCGAACCACGATCGGCCCCCGGACCAGGATCTACCCCTTCGCTTCCATCGGCCACCCGCCGCAGGATCTCAAATATCACGGCGAGCCGTCGACGCTGACGATTGGCGCGGATTGCATGATCCGCGAAGGCGTGACGATGAATCCGGGCACCGAAGGCGGCGGCATGAAGACGGTCATCGGCGACCGCTGCCTGTTCCTTGCCAATTCGCATGTTGGCCACGACAACGAGATCGGCAACAACGTCATCTTCTCGAACAACGTGATGAGCGCCGGCCATGTCAAGGTTGGCGACTATGTCATCGTCAGTGGCGGGACGGGGCTCCACCAGTTCGTTCGCATCGGAGAGCATGCCTTCATCGGCGGCGGCGCCGGCGTGATGAATGATGTCATTCCCTTCGGCATGGTGCGGGACAATCCTGCGCATCTGGCCGGGCTCAATCTGGTCGGGCTGAAGCGGCGTGGTTTCTCGCGGGAGCAGATTCATGAGCTGCGGCGCGCCTATCGCCTGCTGTTCGCCGATGAAGGCACCTTGGCCGAGCGCGTCGAAGACGTGGCGACGGAATTTGCGTCGCACCCGCTGATGCTCGAGATCCTCGATTTCATCCGCTCGGGCAGCGACCGCGCCATCTGCATTCCGCGCGACGTCAACGCGCCCGACCGGTGAGCACGGGCAGCGACGCAGCGACCGGCGCCTTTCCTCTCGCGATCATAGCCGGAGGCGGCGAATACCCGCCGCATCTGGCCCGGCTGGCGACAGCGCGGGGGCATCAGCTTTATATCGCGGCGATCGACGGTGCAGCCAACCCCAGCGATTTCGATCCTGAATCCTCGCGTGTCTATCGCCTGGGACAACTCGGGCGATTGCTCGACGAGCTCAAGCGACGCGGGATCGTCGATATCGTCATGATCGGCGCGCTGCCGCGGCCGAGCTTTGGCTCGCTGATGCCCGAGCCCTCGACGCTGAAATACCTGCCCCATTTCGCTCGCGCCTTTCGCGGCGGAGACGATCATTTGCTCAAGGGCGTGGTCCAGTTCTTCGAGGGGCGGGGTTTTCGCGTTCATGGCCCAGCCGAGATCGCTCCGGGCTTGACCGCGCCGCTCGGCCCACTGGGGCGCCGCAGCGTCTCGGCCGTGGCGCGCGACGGCATCGAACATGGCTTCTCCTTGCTGGCGGCTTTGTCGCCCTTCGATGTCGGTCAGGCCGCAATCGTTGCCGATCATCGTATCGTGGCAATTGAGGCTGCAGAGGGTACCGACGCCATGATCAGGCGCGTCGCCGAGCTGGTAAGCGCAGGGCGTCTCAAGATCGACAAGGGCGACGGCGTTCTGGTCAAGGCCCCCAAGGACGGCCAAGACCTGCGCGTCGACATGCCGGCGATCGGACCTGAAACCCTGCGGAACGCGGCCAAGGCTGGACTCTCCGGCATCGCACTTCGCGCCGGCAATGTGCTTGTCGGAGACAGCGTTCGATTGGGCGCACTGGCCGACGAGCTTGGCCTGTTCGTCGAGGGCGTCGCGTGATCCGGCCCTTCCGGCTCGCCGTCAT
Organism: Allobosea sp. P1_A7; assembly: GCF_056406775.1. Taxonomy (NCBI): domain Bacteria; kingdom Pseudomonadati; phylum Pseudomonadota; class Alphaproteobacteria; order Hyphomicrobiales; family Alloboseaceae; genus Allobosea; species Allobosea sp. P1_A7. The sequence goes on along the minus strand of NZ_JBFTZN010000182.1, from coordinate 931 downwards.
TGCGGGCGAAGCGTCTGGAGATGCTCTGGCGCTGCGTTTTCTCACCGTCCTGCGGCAGCGGTTGGGGGATCGCCCGCTCGAGATCGTGGGCGTCGGCGGCGAGAGCCTGATCGCGCAGGGGCTGCGGCCGCTCTTTCCCCAATCCGATATCGCCGTGATGGGGTTTGGTCCGGTCCTGGCTCGGCTGCCCCTGTTGCTCCGGCGCATGTCTGATGCGGCCAAGGGGGTCGTTGCTTTCGCGCCTGATCTCCTGCTCACCATCGACAGCCCGGATTTCTCGCTGCGCGTCGCGAAAAAAGTCCGGCGGGCATCGTCCGCAATCCCGATTGCGCATTGGGTTTGCCCCAGCGTCTGGGCCTGGCGTTCTGGCCGCGCCCGCAAGATGGCGCCACATGTCGATCGCATCCTGGCGCTGTTACCCTTCGAGCCCGCTGCGCTGGAAAGGCTGGGCGGACCGAAGACGATCTATGTCGGTCACCCCTTGATCGAGCGGCTCGCCGAGCTACGGCCAAGCGCCGAGGAACAGGTGCGGCGCAACGCTCCTTCAACGCCGGACATCCTGGTCCTTCCCGGCAGCCGTCGCTCGGAGATCAGCCACCTCATGCCGGCCTTCGGCGAGACGGTCGCGCTCATCGCGAACGAGGTGCCCGGCGCGCGCTTCGTGCTGCCGGCCGTGCCGCATCTGCGCGGCATGATTGAAGAGGCTGTCTCGACCTGGTCGGTGAAGCCCCGTCTCGTCGATGGCGAAGACGCCAAGCTTGCCGCTTTTCGCACGGCGCGCGTAGCGCTCGCGGCCTCCGGGACCGTGACGCTCGAGCTCGCCTTGGCACAGGTACCGCTGGTCGCTGCGTATCGCGGCGCGGCCTGGGAGGCGATGCTGGCGCGCAGGCTGATCAAGCTACCGACTGTGATCCTGCGACTGTGATCCTGC
>NZ_JBFTZN010000181.1:0-17362 GCF_056406775.1 Allobosea sp. P1_A7 | reverse complement strand
GTTGCGGATAGTGCTTGCGAAGCCTGTCAGCGAGGCCGTTCGCCAGAGGCGCATGGGTATCGAACAGGCCGAGTGCCGCGACGCCTGCCTTGGCGAGCGAGGCGGCGATGGCCGAGCCGACGCCGCCGGCGCCGACGACGAGCGCACGCGCGCCCTTGAGCACACGGCCCTTGCCCAGCACACCGCGCACGAAGCCCTCGCCGTCGAACATGTCGCCGACCAGCCGGCCATCGACATCAAGCCGCACGGCATTGCAGGCTCCTGCAATCGCGGCCGTGGTTTGCACCTCGTCGACCAGCGCGGTCGTCGTCACCTTGTGCGGCATGGTGATAAGGGCGCCGTGAGCGTTGGAGAGCCTGAAGAAGAGCCTGAGGAAAGCCGGATAGTCATCCGCCTTGCAGCCCATCGGCACCACGACGGCGTCCATCCCTTCTCGCTCGAAATACGGGTTGTAGATCATCGGCGCCTTGAAGCTCTCGGTCGGATAGCCGAGATGGGCGATGAGTTTCGTCGTGCCGCGGATCATGACGAACTGGCCTTCCTAGGTGTTGATCTCGGCAGCGACGCTGACGGCTGCGCCCGACCGGGCGCTGGCCAGGATCGCATCCAGCGTCACCGCGATATCGATGGATTCCGCCAGGGTCGCGCCGGTCCAGTGCTCGGGTCCTTGCCGCACCAGCCGCTCGAACGACTCCGCTTCCGCGAGGAACCCATTGCCGGGCGCAACCTCGATGGTCTCGGGAGCGGTCTGGACGGTCGTACCACGCCGGATCGTGAGCACCGGCGGCCCCCCGAGTGGGGGATGGTTGAGATAGGTCGTCTCGATCGTTCCGGCATCTCCTGCGATCAGGGCGTGGCGGTGATAGGCCGTGGCAAAGCTGCACGAGATCTGCGCAAGCGCTCCGCTCGGAAATTCCAGCGTGGCCGCAACGCTGCGATCGACGCCGGTTTCGCTCCAGCGCGCCGTCGCGCTGACGCGCTCGGGCCGCGCGCCTGCGACGAGAAGCGCCAGGCTGACGGCATAGCTGCCCGCGTCGAGAAGGGCGCCACCGCCGACTTCGGGCTTCAGGCGGATATTCGCCGGGTCGGAGAAGGCGACGCCAAAACTCGATCGGATGAGCTGAACCTTGCCGATCGCGCCCGCGTTGAGCAATTCGCGCAGTTTCAGCGTCTGGGCTTGTGCGCGGTAGGGATAGGCCTCGACGAGATGGCGTCCGTGCTGGCGCGCAGCAGCGGCCATGGCGCGGACCTCGGTCGCATTCATCGCCAGCGGCTTCTCGCAGAGCACATGCTTGCCGGCTTGCATGGCCCGGATCGACCATTCCGCATGGAGCGAGTTCGGCAGCGGATTGTAGATCGCGTCGATCTCCGGATCGGCCAGCAAGGCTTCATAGGAGCCATGAAAATGCGGAATGCCGCATTCCATCGCAAAGCGTTCGGCCTTCCCGGCATCGCGGCTGGCGACGGCAGCGACCGTGACAGTCCTCGACGGCGCGACACCACTCGCAAAGCTGCGTGCGATATTCGCCGCACCGAGGACACCGAGACGCAGTGGCATCGATTGCAGATCGGCCATGCCGGCCTCCTCCTCAGTGATTGTGCAGGATCTCGCCGAGGAACTGCCGGGTGCGCTCGTGGCGCGGATTGGTGAAGAACGCAGCCGGCGGCGCTTCTTCGACGATCGCACCGCTCGCCATGAAGATCACGCGGTCGGCGACCTGGCGCGCAAACCCCATCTCGTGGGTGACGCAGATCATCGTCATGCCCTCCTCGGCGAGCCCGATCATGGTGTCGAGCACCTCCTTGACCATTTCCGGGTCGAGCGCCGAGGTCGGCTCGTCGAACAGCATGACCTTCGGCTGCATGCACAGGGCCCGCGCGATCGCGACGCGCTGCTGCTGTCCGCCGGAGAGCTGGGCCGGATATTTTTCCGCCTGTTCGGCGATCTTGACCCGGCCGAGCAGGCGTCTTGCCGTGGCTTCGGCCTGCGCCTTGCTGGCGCGAAGCGAACGCATCGGCGCCAGCATGCAGTTCTCCAGCACCGTCAGATGCGGAAACAGGTTGAAATGCTGAAACACCATTCCAACCTCGCGGCGAACGGCATCGATGATCCTGGAATCATCGCTGAGAACCGTCCCACCGACACGGATCTCGCCCTTCTGGTAGGGTTCGAGATGGTTGATGCAACGGATCAGGGTCGATTTTCCCGAACCTGACGGCCCGCACAGGACGATCTTCTCGCCCTGGCGGACCGACAGGTTGATGTCGGTCAAGGCCTTGAACTCGCCGTACCATTTCTCGACGCCCGCCATTTTGATCATGGCGTCAGTCCCTTGAATGGTTGCAGTCGCGGACTGGCTGTTCATGGCCTCTGCTCCGTTTTGTCCTGCCGCGCTCAGCTTGCGGAGAAGGAGATGCCTTCGAGGCTGTCGGGGAACTTGTGGACGGGAACCTTCATCCACTTGTCGTAGACTTTCTGGAGCTCGCCATTGGCCCTGATCTTGTCGATGAAGGCGTTGAGGGCGGCGTTGATCTCCTTCTCGCCCTGCCGGGTGCAGGCGCCGTTGTAGAGGTTCTGGAATTCGAGTTTGTTTTCGAATTCGCCCGGCCGGGCCTGCTCGATACGCTGGATGTAGAAGATGTTACCGCCGAGCGCCTGGACCTGGCCCGAGACCAGCGCCTGGATGCTGGGGGCATCACCGTCGTAGCGCCGGATCGTCGTGCTGGCCGGCGCGTTCTTGGTGACCTGGGTATCCTGGGCTGCGCCCTTGGCCACGCCAATGGTGGAAGAGCGCCGCGATATCGGCATCCAGCCCATCCTGCTTGCCGGCGCTGGTGACGAAGCCCCAGGGCGGATTGTCGCCCTGGATGCCCACGACCAGCTTGCCCTTCGCCTTGATCTCCGCCGGCGTCACCGCCAGCGCAGGCCGCAGCAACAGGCTCGGCGCCGCAAGCCCGACCGCGCCGGCCAACAGAGCCTGACGGCGGTTCAATTTCGACTTGATCATTCTCGTTCCTCCCCGGGATGGCCGTTACGGCTCTGCCGCCATTGGGCGCCTCTCGGGCGACCTTGCGAGCACATTACATCTAGCGAAGCCGTCATCAACCGATAATATCATAATCATCCGATGATATTGATTTCAGCCGTCACTCATTGGTTCTGGCGCGGAGGCTGCACGCGTCGTAGGACGGCCCTCTCGAAAAGGTGCGCGCAGGGCATGGCGGACATCGTGACGGATTTTGCAGGCGACGACATCGCGCCGATCTCGACCGGCGAACAAGCCTATGAGCGCATCCGCACGGACATCGTCTTCGGGCGTCTTCGCCCCGGCCAACGCCTGCCATTGGAAAAATTGCGGACAGCGTATGGCGTCGGGATCGGCACCCTGCGCGAAATCTTCAGCCGCCTCACTCCGGAAGGATTGATCACGGCAGAGGGACAGCGCGGTTTCCAGGTTGCGCCGTGCTCGGCCGAGGATCTGAAGGAGATCGCGGCGCTTCGGCTGCTCATCGAGAGGAGCGCCCTGGCGCAGTCATTCCAGTCCGGCGACATGGAATGGGAAGGCCGCGTCGTTGCCGCCCATCACAAGCTGGCGCGGATGGAAGCGAGCCTGCTCGCGGGCGACCGCACGCAAGCGGAGCAGTGGAAGCGCTACGACTGGGAATTTCACCAGGCCCTGGTCTCGGCCTGCGGCTCCAAGGCCCTGCTGAATGTCCATTCCGGCGTCTATGACCGTTACCTTCGGTACCAGATGGTCTTCGTGATCTTCCGCGGCGCGATTGCAGCCGAAGAGCACAAGGCGCTGCTCGGCTGTGCACTGAGGCGGGACGCTGTGGAGGCTCAGGCTATTCTGGAGCAGCACATCCAGGGCTGCCTCGACTTCGCCTTTCACAATCAACTGATCACCTGATCCAGCAGACGCCATCGGCCCGGCCGTCGCAAGGCCGTTGGCGACAGCAGCGACGGACCGGCATCCAGCGTCCGGAGATGGCGCGCATTCATGTCGCGCATGGACGGGTTTGCCGCGGCCATCGTAACCAGAACGGGTGCGACTTTGGCTCTCCTAATTCTGGCAGGTGCAAGACTTATGGCTTCCTCCGACACCTTGGCCGCGGTTTTCGATCATATCGAGGCGAACCGCGCCCCTTTCCTTGATCGTCTGATCGATTATCTGCGCCACCCGAGCATCAGTGCCGAGAATATCGGCATCGCTGAAGTCGGAGAACTGCTGGTCAAGATGCTGACCGATATCGGGCTCGAGACCGAACTGGTGCCCACCGAAGGGCACCCCATGGTCATCGGGCGTTGGGAAAAGGCGCCGGGCAAGCCCACAGTGCTGCTCTACGGCCACTATGACGTGCAGCCGCCCGATCCGCTCGACAAATGGCTCTCGCCGCCCTTCGAGCCGACGATCCGCGACGGCCGGCTCTATGCGCGCGGGGTCGGCGACAACAAGGGCCAGCATTTCGCACAGATGATGGCGATCGAATCGCATCTTAAGGTGCATGGCACGCTTCCCTGCAATGTCATCCTCCTGCTGGAAGGCGAGGAAGAGATCGGCAGCCCGCACATCGCCGACTTCGTGCGGGCCAACAAGGACAAGCTGAGGGCCGATCTCGCCGTCACGGCCGATGGTCCGCGCCATGCCAGCGGTGCGGCCGCGATCAAGTTCGGCTCACGCGGCGTGATCTCCTTCGATCTGCGCTGTCGTCACGCCAATCGGGACGTGCATTCCGGCAATTTCGGTGGCGTGGTGCCAAATCCGATCTGGACGCTCGTACACCTGCTCGGCACCATGAAGAATGCTGCGGGCGAGATCACCATCGCGGGCCTCCACGACGATATCGAGCCGCCGACACCAGAGGAACTCGCGGCTATCGAGCGCCTCCCCCGCGCCGCCGAGGCGGTGAAGCAGAGCCTGGGGCTTGATCGCCTGGACGCACCTGCCGACCGCCCCTTCTACGAGCGCCTCTGCTTTCGTCCGACACTGACCATCAACGGCTTCCACGGCGGCTATGGCGGGCCCGGCACCAAGACCGTGCTGCCGAACGAAGCTTTCGTGAAATGCGATATCCGCCTGGTCGAGGCGCAGGACCCGGAGGACATTCTGCGCAAGGTCGCGGACCATGTGGCCAAGCATGCCCCAGAGGTCGAGTTCATCGCTCAGKACAGGGGGATGCAGCCCTCGAAGACTCCCATCGCCTCGCCCTTTACGACGCCGTTGCGCCAGGCCTTTGTCAAGGCCCAGGGCGAAGAGCCACTGCTGATCCCCGCGGGGTTCGGCAGCCTGCCAGGCTATGTCTTCACCAAGATCCTCGGCATTCCCGCCTTCGTCACCCCTTACGCGAACCCCGACGAAGCGAACCATGCGCCAAATGAGAACCTGACTCTCGACTGCTTCTACAGTCCTGACCGACGCTGACGCCATCGCGCCGTTCTGCGAGGACTGGCGCGGCCGGCGACACGGACTTGCCCGCGCTGTGGTCCGGCCAGCCGACGTCCGGCAGGTCGCAGAGATCGCAGCTTGGAGCCAGCGCCACCGCGTTCCGCTGGTCCCGCAGGGCGGGAATACCGGCCTCGTCTTCGGGGGGATTCCCGATGACAGCGGCCAAGCGGTTGTCGTCCAGCTTGGCCGCATGAACCGCATCCGCGAGATCGACACCGTCAACGCCGTTGCCATCGTGGAGTCCGGCGTAGTTCTGCAGACTTTGCAGCAGCGCGCACGCRATGCCGGCCTGTTCTTTCCCGTCAGCCTCGCCGCCGAAGGCAGTTGCCAGATCGGTGGCACGATCGCCACCAATGCCGGCGGAACGGCGGTTTTGCGCTACGGCAACATGCGCGACCAGGTGCTCGGGCTGGAGGTCGTGCTGCCCGACGGCCGGGTGTGGAACGGCCTGCGCGCGTTGCGCAAGGACAACACCGGTTACGACCTGAAGCATCTCTTCATCGGTTCGGAAGGAACTCTCGGCATCGTCACCGCCGCCGTGCTGAAACTGCACGCTGCACCGCAGGCGCGCGCGACCGCCCTGGCCAGCGTCCGGGATTTCGCAGCGGCTTTGCGCCTGTTCCAGCTAGCCCGCTCGCGCGCTGCCGACGTCCTCTCTGGCTGCGAGTGCTTTACCGAGGACTGCCGCGCCCTGGTCGAAACCCATGCTCCGCATGTCACCCAACCGGCACTACGCGGCGGCGTCTATGTGCTGCTGCAACTCGATGCGGCGACGCCGGAAATTCCGCTCGAAGCGATCCTGGAGAGTGTTCTCTCCGAAGGCTTCGAGCAGGAGATCGTCGAAGACGCCGTCATCGCCCGTTCCCTGGCACAGGCCGAGCAGCTTTGGGCACTCCGCGAGAACATCACGGAAGCACAGAAGCGCGCAGGCCCCAGCTTCAGCCATGATGTCTCCACCCCGATCAGCGCCATCCCGGCTTTCGTCGATCGCTGCCTGACGGCGCTGAATGCGATCGACGCGCGCCTGCGCCCGATCGTTTTCGGCCATATCGGCGACGGCAATCTGCATTTCAATCTGTTGGCACCGGCCGGTGCCGACGCCACCGAGCGCCACGCACTGCATAAGCAGGTCGAGACGGCGCTCTATGATCTCGTCGAGGCTTTCGACGGCAGCATCAGCGCCGAGCACGGCCTGGGCGRGCTCAAGCGCGACCTCATCGAAATCTATAAGCCGCCATTCGACCTGGAGCTGATGCGAGGCGTCAAGCGCCAGTTCGACCCTGCGAACCTGATGAATCCGGGCAAGGCGGTGCGGCTGGTCTGACGCGGCCGCTCGATTTCGGGTCCGCGCGTCGCGGCATCACGGCACAATCGGAGCGGTAGCAGCAGGACGCGCGGCCCCTGCAAGGCAGCCTGCTCCGTTTGTCCTTCGTCAGGCGAATGCAACCAGCCAGACTTACTCGGCAAGCCGCGACAACACCTGATGCGCGGCCTTCACCCGCGCATCATTGGGGTAGTTCTTGTTCGCGAGCATGACGATCCCGATCTTCTTTGCCGGGACATAGGCGACGTAGCCGCCAAAGCCATTGGTCGACCCGGTCTTGTTGAGGATCACGTCGCTCCGCGGCGCCATCGGCGGCTCGATCGCAACCGCGGGGACGCCGTTCAGGATCATCTTGGCCGAGTTGCCGGCGACGAGTTTATCCAGCTCGACCGGATAGGGGTATTGCTCCCAGATCAGATCCTGGATGAGCTCGCTCGCGCGGAAATACCCGGTATGGGTCGCCCGCGCAGCGACGGCCGCCTTCCCCGGCACGGTGCCGATGCCCATGTTCACCTCCAGGAAGCGGATCATGTCGACGGCATTGGATTTGACCCCATAGGCTTCGGTCGCGAGGAGGCCCGGGGAGACCCGCATCGGCTTGTCCTCCCGGTTGTAGCCCCACGCGTAACTCTTCATTTCCGCCGCGGGGACGTTGATATAGGTCCGGCGCAGCCCGAGATCCGGGAACAATCGCCGCTCCATCAACGTCTCGAAGCTTGCTCCCATCGCCTTCGCGGTGACGACGCCGAGAAGACCAATGCTCGGGTTGGCGTAATTTCGGTATGTGCCGGGAGTGAAGCGCGGCTTCCAGGCGCGATAATAGGCCATGAGCTGCTTCTGATCCTTGACGTCGTCAGGGACCTGAAGCGGAAAGCCGCCAGCCGTATGCGTGCCGAGATCCAGCAATCGCACATCGTCCAGGGCACTGCCCTTCAACTCGGGCATGTGTTGGCTGACACTGTCGTTCAGCGACAACTTGCCCTCGATCTCGGCATAGGTCGCGAGCGTCGCCGTAAAGGTCTTGCTGATCGACCCCAGCTCGAAGAGCGTGTCCCGCGTAACAGGAACCCTGGGTTCCTTCGAGGCCAGGCCGTACTCGATGAAGTAGCGCTTTCCATCGATCGTCACGGCAACAGCCAGGCCGGGGATCCCGTGCTGCTCGATCACCGGCTTCACCGCTTCGTCGACGGCCTGGCGCACGCGGGCGTCCTGATCGGGGCCTGCGCCGTGGGCGCTGGACAGACTGCCCAGCGTGCCGGCGAGAACGCTGGCTGCCAGACCGGCGTAGAGTCGTTTGGACAAGGGCATCTCCTTCCAATTCGGAATGGGCGCCGTTTATGACCCCTTCGAACTCCCGGCAAACGATGATAAGTCGGATCAGCCATAAGTTAAATTTGGGCATCGATGGTTCGACCTTTTCTGCCACTCAACGCGTTGCGGGCGTTCGAAGCATCGGCCAGGCATCTCAGCTTCACGCGGGCCGGCATCGAACTCGCGGTGACGCAAGCCGCCGTGAGCCAGCAGGTTCGCTCTCTCGAGCAGAGATTGGGCGTTCAGTTGTTCCGCAGGCTCCCGCGCGGCCTCAGGATCACGGCAGAGGGCGAAGCCCTCCTTCCCGTCGTGAGCGATGCCTTCGATCGCCTGGCCACGACGCTCGACAGGGTTGGGTCGGGAAAGGTCCGCGAACTGCTCGTGGTCGGAGCGGTGGGCACCTTCGCGGTCGGCTGGCTGCTGCCCCGGCTCGAGGACTTCAGGCGCGCTCATCCGTTCGTCGAGCTGAGGCTCTCCACGAACAACAATCGGGTCGATCTGGCTGCCGAAGGATTGGACTTCTCCATTCGGTTCGGCAACGGCGCCTGGCACGGTCTCGATGCTACGGAGCTGTTCGAGGCGCCCCTGACGCCGCTCTGTACGCCCGAACTGGCCGCCGCCCTCCATGCGCCGTAGGATCTCGGCACGCTCACTCTGTTGCGCAGCTACCGCATGGACGAGTGGAGCCGCTGGTTTGCTGCCACTGGCGCGGACATGCCGCCCAACATTGCAGGCGCCATCGTCTTCGACTCGTCGCTCGCGATGATGGAGGCCGCCGAACAAGGGGTCGGAGTAGCCCTCGCCCCGGCTCTCATGTTCTCGCGCCAATTGCGCAACGGCTCGATCCGGCGACCGTTCCCGGCCTCGATCTCGCTTGGAAGCTATTGGCTGACCAAGCTCAAATCGCGGAAGCCGACGGCTGCCATGCTGGCCTTCGCCGACTGGATTGCGGCCCAGGAACCGGATTCTCGGAACGAGTAATTCGGCAATATGCGCCAGCAGCATTCGGCCGGCGGCCGAAGTGTCCAGGCGCCTGCATTGAAGTGCCGGCAGAGGTTCGGCGATCGCACATCGCTCTGGAACGCGATACGCGAATGGCGATCGGCCAGGCGAGCAGGACGGGCAGAGATGGCCAATTGCGGACCCCAGCCCCTGAGCTCACCGCAGGGCCTTCGTCCTTGGCTTCGAGGCCCAAAGCAATGCGAAAGGAGTGGAGCGCGAACCTGGCGCCCGCACTCAGTAGGGATGCCGGTCCTGCTTCTCATCCAGGCCTCATAGGCCTTGAGCCCGGTCTCGCGCTCGAAATTCTCGGTCACCGCGATGCAACGCGCAGACCAGGGTTTGGCAAAGTCCTCATACTGGAAGGCGTCGTCGAAGTGTCCGAACCAACTTGACCCCACCTTCACCATACGAAATCTGCCGTATTGACGGTGAGGAGATACGGCCGCAAAGCCTTGGACCGACGATCATCGACCGGACCACCCGATTCCTGCCTTTGAGGCCTGCGTGCCGTCCTTGCCTAAGAAAGCCGCCGCTGCCCTGTTGCTGACGACGGCGCTGGCGAGTGCTGCTTCAGCCCAGTCGGGCGGCCTCCTTACCGATCCCAGTATGTGGAGACCCCCCGAATACAAGGCTCAATGGGGACTCGATTATATCAATGCCGCAAACGCTTATGCGCGAGGCGTCGACGGCACGGGCATCCTGGTTGGCGTTGTGGACAGCGGAGTGTTCACCGGGCATTCCGAATTCGCAGGCCGCTTTGGGGGTGGCTACGACTATATCGCGAACACCGCTCTTGTGACCGACCCCGGAGGGCACGGCACGGGCGTCGCCTCAGTAATCGCTGCCAATCGCGACGGCATCGGCATGCATGGCGTGGCGCCAGGCGCTACGATCCTCAGCGCGCGCGTCTTTGATCAGGATGGAATTCCGGCGCCGTCTTCAGGCTTCGTTGCAGCCTACGATGGGCTCGTTGCCCGGGGGGTGCGCGTCATCAACAACAGCTGGGGCAGCTTCGATCCTGTCACGTCGGTGACGCAGAGCGAGCTTGCTCGATGGCAGGAGCTGCCGGCCTATCGTCGTGCAGTGGCATCTGGCGCCCTGTTGGTCTGGGGTACAGGGAATGACGAGCGGACCCAGCCGAGCATCGAAGCCGGCCTGCCCTATCATTTCCCGGAACTGGAGCGCGGCTGGCTGGCCGTGGTGGCCTACGGACCAGGCTACGAGCCGTTGTACACGAACCGCTGCGGCGTGGCCAAGAACTGGTGCCTGACGGCTCCCGGCGGCGGGGACTGGTGGGGCGAATTTCCAGACGATCCCATCGTCGTCGCCGACAAGAACGGCGGATACACCAAGGTCAACGGCACGTCGTTTGCAGCTCCCCATGTCTCAGGTGCAGCGGCCCTGGTCTGGCAGATGTTCCCGTTCTTCAGCGCCGATCAGGTGCGCCAGACCCTGCTCGGCACCGCCCGGGACATCGGCGCTCCCGGCGTCGACGACATATTCGGCTACGGCCTGCTCGATGTCGGCAAGGCAGTGCTCGGACCTGGCCGTTTCGATTGGGGCGATTTCGTCGTCGAGCAGCCCGGCGGCCTCGCCGTCTTCGGAAACGACATCGTCGGGACCGGCGGTCTCGTCAAACGCGGCGCGGGCGAACTCATGCTCACGGGCCACAGCTCCTATGCCGGTGCGACACGCGTCGACGGCGGCTTTCTCTCGATCATGGGCAGCATCGCCTCGCCGACCAGTATCGGTGCGGCCGGCACGCTCACTGGTTCCGGCCTGATCACGGGCTCAGTCACCAATGCCGGCACCCTCTGGGCCGGCGATAGCCGCGGCGCTGGCACGCTGACCATCAGCGGCAATTACGTGCAGCAGGCCGGTGGCATTCTGGTTCAGCAGGTCGGCCCAATCGGTGGGCGGAACCACCTTGCCGTCACCGGCACCGCCAGCCTTTCCGGCCTCGTCGCCATGGGAGGCCGGGCGCAACTCTTGCCGCGCTTCCAGACCATGCCGGTGCTCAGCGCCGGACAGGGCCTCATCGGCCGCTTCGACGGCATCGAGGGGCCGCCGGGCGATGGTTCGGCGCCCTTCATCCAGGCGAGCCTGCGTTACCAGCCGAACACGGCGCATCTCGATATCCGCACCTTGCCCTTCGATACGCCAGGCGTCTGCGCCTCGGCCAACCAATGCGCCGCCGGCGCCGCGCTCGAACGCGGCGTTGCCGGTGCGGATCAGGATCTACGCGACGTAGCGGGGTTGCTGCAGGCCGCCGGCACGCGGGATGGCGCGCGACAGGCCCTTGCCGGCCTCTCCGGCGAGGCGCATGCCAGCCTTGGTACTCTCGCCCTCGGCGGCTCTGCCCCCTTCAGTGCCATGATCTCGCAACGGCTCAGCGATCTGCGCTCCGGCCCGGCCGAACCCACCGCAACCGGCGCCGCAATGGCTTATGCATCGAGCGCCGCGGCGAGTCCCGCCGCAGCGCTGCTGAGGCGCCTGCCGTCCGGACCGGCAGCGGCCCAGAACAATGTCTGGGCGCGGGGTTATGGCATCATCGGGACGCTTGGTGGCAATGCCAATGCCGGCGGGGCCGAGTATCGCGGCGGCGGGATGATCGCCGGTTTTGACCGGCAGATCACTCCGGAAATTCTGGTCGGGCTCAGCGCTGGCTACTCCAGCACTGACGCCGAATTCCGCAACTTCTCCGGCAAGGGCGGCATCAAGGCCTATGAAGGCGCGCTCTATGGCGGCTACACACGCGGCCCGCTGCGCCTTGATGGTACCTTCGGTTATGCCCGCCTCGATTTCGAATCTGAGCGCAGCATCAGCTTCGGTGGGCTCTCTCGCCAGGCAAGGGCCGAATACGGTGGCGATCGCTTCACCGGCGCCCTCGAAGCCGGCTACGCCCTTGATCTCGGTTGGTCTAAGCTCGAGCCGCTGGCGGCACTGCGTTACAGCTATCTGCAGCAGGACGGATTCAGCGAGACCGGCGCTGGCAGCATTGGCCTGACGGCCGGCAAGCAATCCGCGGAAAGCCTCCTCGGCAGCCTGGGCCTGCGCCTGGCGAAGGAGTTCGATCTCGCCTCCAGCCGCGTCGCTGTCGAGCTTCGTGGCCGCTGGCAGCACGAGTTCCTCGACGATGCGATGGTGCTCGATACCGCCTTCATTGGGGCGCCTGCGGCCTCCTTCCCGGTCCAGGGCGCGAGAGTGGCGCGCGACAGCGCCATCCTCGGCCTGGGCCTGTCGGCACGCGCTGGCCGCTACGCCACACTGTTCGCCGACTATGATGTCCGGCTCAATGCCGACGCCACCACCCATGTATTCACCGCCGGGCTGCGCGCCACATGGTAGCGACGCGTGATTACGGCCGCTCGCGCGCTCGTGGCGCTGACGGAATCCTGCTATCGCGCTCCTCGGCTCAGAGCAGGGATTTTTRGGCGATGCAGAACGGCACTCTCTCGATCGGGATCATTGGCGCAGGCATCATGGGTGAGCGGCTGCTGCACGCCATTCTCGACCAGTCCCAGGAACTGGTGAAGGTCAGCGGCGTCTGGGATCCGGCGCCTTCGGCAATGGAGCGCATGGCCGCAACCTTCCCGCAGGTTCCGCGGCTGACTGACGCCGCAGCGGTCGTCGCCGCCAGCGACTGCGTCTATATTGCCTCGCCTCCAGCCTCCCACCTCACCCACGCGCGCGCCGCCATCAGCGCCGGCAAGAGTGTCTTTTGCGAGAAACCGCTGGCGGTCGATGTCGCCGATGCGCGCGCCTTTGTTGCGGAAGCCGGCGACAGAGGCGCGGTCAATTTCCCCTTCGCGTCCTCGCTCGCCGTAGCGACATTGATGGAGTGGATCGCACAGGGTGCGGTCGGCACTCTGTCCCGCGTCTCGATCGAAGTCGCCTTCGCGACCTGGCCGCGCCCCTGGCAGGCCGACGCCGCGGCCTGGCTGGACAGAACCCCGCAGGGCGGTTTCACCCGCGAGGTCGTGTCGCATTTCCTCTTCCTGAGCCGCAGGCTGGTTGGCCCCCTGCATGGGCTCACGGCGAGCGTGGCCTTCCCGGAGGCGGGCAAATCGGAGCGCCGGATTGAGGCCAGGTTGCTGGCCGGGGACATCCCCGTCGCGCTCAAGGGCAGTGTCGGGAGCACTGGGAAGGATGACCACAATATCTGGATGCTGGAAGGTGATAGGGGCGCGGTCCGGCTTTGCGACTGGTCGATCGCCGAACGCCGTCTGCCCGATGGCAGCTGGGAACGCGCTGCCGACGCATTGTCACAGGCGGATGCACGCCCCGTCGCACTCAGGCGCCAGCTCCAGGGTGTCATCCGCCTCACGCAGGGCGGGCCGCATCATCTCGCGACGCTGCCTGAGGCCCTGAACGTTCAGGAGATCGTCGAGGCCATCCTGGCCAGCGAGCATGGCTAGGAATGGCGTTAGGGCGCGGGCCGCGCGCCTTCCCTCGCATTCTCATCACCGGCGCAAGGCTTCCGAAACCGTCCCCGCGCACACCCGCAGCGATTGCGACGCAGTGCCCCTCTCCCCAACGGAGTGTTAGGCACTCCGCTCGCAGGCTTGTGCGGTGAGTGCTTTGGAACAGGTCATAGACGCCGCGGAAAACGCGCCCCCGGCGCCTGCGCGCGACAGTTCCTATGCAGGGCAGCGCGCGCGAGGCTTCAAGCGCCTGCGCTTCGTCTCGGGGCTGGAAGACGAATACCGCCGCTATATGCGCATCGAGCAGCGGATGAGCACGCTGGTCTGCGCGCTCACCGCGCTCGGAATCTGGCTCGTCTTCATCGCGCTCGACATCGCACGGATCGACCCGCTGACGGAATATCGGGCGCAGCGCTACGACGCCCTGGCCGCAGCCGCTCTGCGCTGGATCACGCTCGCCGTCCTGCTTTCCCTGATCTCGGTCCTCGTCGGCAAGCGTCTGCCCCGTGCCTATAACCGGCTGAGCTTCCTCGTTCTCGTGCTGATTGGAACGACGAGTGCAGTCAGCGCCAATGTCTTCAAGCTGCGCGGCCTCGCCCAGGCGGATCTGGCCGGCTTCGTCATCATCATGGCGGTGTTCCTGCCGGTCGGCCTGACCTTCCATCAAAGCGTCGCGGCAGCGATGCTGATCGCTGTCCTGAATGCTCTGCTCGGGTTCGTCATGCTCGATCCCGGCCATATCCATGAGCATATCCGGATCTCGATCCTGATGTTCTTTGCCGTCTTCGTCGGCGCGGTCGGCGCCTATCTGCGCGAATACACCCAGCGCGATCACTTCCTGCTGCGTCGGATGCTGCACAACCGCGCCATGTCCGACGCACTGACCGGTATCGGCAATCGGCGCTTCTTCGAGGAGCACGCCGCAACGGCCTTGCGCCAGGCCAGGCGCGAGCGCGCCGGTCTCGTCTTCGCCATTCTCGATGTCGATCACTTCAAGAAGTACAATGACCGCTACGGACACCAGGCCGGCGACCTGGCTCTGCGCAGCCTGGCCCGCGCGCTCGAAGCGAGATTGCGGCGGCCGATGGACATGGTTGGGCGCCTGGGAGGCGAGGAATTTGGCCTGATCCTCTATGGGGTCAGGCCTGATACGGCATGCGCCATGCTTGATAATCTCGTCCGCGCGGTCTCCTCGCTCGACATTCCCCATGACGCCTCGGACACTGCCCCTCACCTGACGGCCAGCGTCGGCGCGGCCCTCTTCGACGGCCTTGAAACACTGGAGCAAATCTACAGGCGGGCGGACGGTCTGCTTTACGTAAGCAAGGCGAAGGGCAGAGACCGGTTTACGCTTGGCTAGCGGCTGTGCAGGCGACGCGCTATGCTGGATCAGGCCCGGTTTGAACGCGTAGAACGCGCGGGCACTCCTGCGGAGGTTCCGCCATGATCAGCGCAGCCCTTCTCTCACTATCACTATCAACCGGTCTCTTCGTTCCCGTTTCCGATGGGCCGCCGCGCTTCGATGTCGTCAACACGTGCCGCGACGTCGGCCGTTCCAGCATGGGGGTCGGTCGTACCGCCCAGGCCTGCCAGGACGACGAGAACCAGGCGCGCGCGACGTTGGTACAACGCTGGTCGGCCTATCCAGCGCAGAGCCGCAACACCTGCGTCGAGAGCGCGCAACTCGGCGGCCCGCCCAGCTATGTCCAGGTCCTGACCTGCCTCGAGATGGCCCCGCGCTAGCTGCGCAAGCCTGATGATCCTGGATTGAGCATTGGCAAAGAGCGCGCTAGGCTGCTCCCGCTCCGTCACGGGAGGCTGTCATGAAGCCCGCATTCCTGACCGATGCCCAGATCGATGCCCGCGCCTTGAGCCATCGCCGCGAACTCGGCTTCCGCGACGAACAGGGCATTGATTTCATGATCCTGATGGCGCGGCTGAAGGCCCGCTACCCGAATTTTGCCTATGAACGTGTACCGGACGGCCAACTCGCCGACGCCGAGGCGCAATGGGATTCTGAGACCAAGCGCCTTCGGATCCCGGAACCCGTGTTTCTCGCGGCCCTGCGCGGCGAAAGCCGGGCGCTGATGACCATCGCCCATGAGGTCGGACATGCCCTGCTCGGCCATGAAGGCATCCTGCATCGCGCCCCTGCCGGCTCGCAGGCCGAGCGCCTCTCGGCCAAGGTCCGGGCGATGGAGTATCAGGCCCGGCGCTATGCCGCCGCCCTGCTGATCCCGAATATCGAAGCGATCCGCCATATGAGTGCGGGCGAAATGAGCGAACATTTCGGAGTCAGCATGAGCGCCGCCATGCTGCGCAAGAGCGAGTTGAAATAGCCCCGCTTGCCCGGGCTCGTCCGGCGGCCCAATCTTGCATCGAGCCGACTCGATTCAAGAAGTGAACCATGCCGCACAAGACATTGATGATCATGGCATTCCTGACTTTGACAGGAATGCCTGCGCCGGCTCTCGCGCAGCAAACCTGCGATGAGCTCTGGTATGCCCGCAACGAGATCTACAAGGCGCAGGGCTACTGCTTCCGCACCCAGCGCGGTATCGCGGCCTTTGGTAATGCCGGCTGCCAATACGACAATGCCGAGGAGCTGCCGCTGTCGAACACCCAGCGCCGCATGATCGCCGACATTCAGCGTGAAGAACGCGCGCGGCGCTGCCTGCGCTGATCTGCCGGGGCCGATAGTTGTGGAAGGCCGGCCGTATCCGGCCATCGGCCAGTTGCAGTGTGTTAGAAGCGCCGGTCCGGGAACAGGGCGGCAGACGGAGCAGCAAGACCAGAGCATGACGACGGGCATCGACATGGGCTTGACCCAGGGTGGACAACCCGCGCTGCTTGATCTCGCCGAATTGCTGGCGACGCGCCTGCTGGTCCAAGGCAATTCCGGCTCAGGAAAGTCGCATCTGCTGCGCCGGCTGCTGGAGCAAAGCGCACCGCTGGTCCAGCAAGCCGTGATTGATCCGGAGGGCGATTTCGTCTCGCTGGCCGGTCAGTTCGGCCATGTCGTGGTCGACGCCGCCTGCGGCGAGGCCGAATTGCAGCGTATCGCCATCCGCGTCCGCCAGCATCGTGTCTCGATCGTGCTCAACCTCGAGAATCTCGACGCCGACGAGCAGTTGCGCGCGACGGCCGCCTTTCTCGGCGGGCTGTTCGACGTCGATCGCAGCATGTGGTTCCCGATCCTGGTCGTCGTCGACGAGGCGCAGCTCTTCGCGCCCGTCATGGCCGGCGAAGCGTCGGACGAAGCGCGTCGCCTCTCCCTCGGCGCCATGACCAATCTGATGTGCCGCGGCCGCAAGCGCGGCCTCGCCGGGGTGATCGCGACTCAGCGTCTCGCCAAGCTTGCCAAGAACGTCGCGGCCGAGGCCTCGAACTTCCTGATGGGCCGCACCTTCCTCGATATCGACATGCAGCGCGCCTCCGACTTGCTCGGCATGGACCGGCGCCAGGCCGAGATGTTCCGCGACCTCGAGCGTGGCCAGTTCGTCGCATTGGGCCCGGCGCTGTCGAAACGCCCCTTGCCGCTCAGGATCGGCGCCGTGTCCTCGGTMGATCGCGGCAGTGCGCCCGGCCTGATGCCCCTGCCCGAACAGGCCCCGGAGGATGCGRGCAAGCTCATTTTCGAAGCGGGCGAGAACGAACCTCCCGTCACCTCCTGGGTCCCGCGTCCCACGCCGCGGCCGCGCCCGGCAGCCAATGAAGTGCTCCGCCAGATCGAGAGCTATCGCCCTGCCCCCGCCGTCGAGCCGGAGCCCGAGATTCCGATGGAACCGGAAGAGCGCGAGGCGATCATGACCGAGATCCTGCGCGATCTGATGGAGGACCCGGAAACGCGGAGC